>CAMWKC010000388.1 GCA_947174735.1 uncultured Porphyromonadaceae bacterium | reverse complement strand
GTTGCAGCAGTCTGACCTCGGTGGAAATACCCTCGTCGGTGACTTCTATCGGTTCGTATGCTTTTGGTGGTTGCAGTAGTCTAACTTCGATAGAAATTCCCTTATCGATAACTTATCTTGGGCAAGATATTGTCTCTGGTTGTAGCGCTCTGAATTCGATTTACTATGGTGCTGAAACACTCATTGAAGCGTATTCATATGTATTTGACCCAGATACTTACGCTAATGCTACACTGTATGTGCGTGAGTCGGCTTTATCGCAGGCTGAGACTGTTTCTCCGTGGTGTTTTTTTGCTAACCGCGAGGCATTCGACTTTGAAGTAGGTGTGAAAGGTGTTGATGCTTATGCTGACGCTGCTGTTGAGGTTTACACTCTCGACGGTGTGAAGGTAGGTGCTTCAACTGATGAGCTGCCTGCCGGTGTCTACGTTGTACGTCAGGGTAAAGAGGTTCGTAAAATCGCTGTGAAGTAAATCTAACTGGCCTGTTAATTTCGTACTTATTGTTAATTCAAGGTATTTTTTACAGTCTGTTGTAGGGACGCGATTAATCGCGTCCACAGAGAAGAAGGTAATTACAATGTTACTACCCATCCTTACGCGGACGCGATTAATCGCGTCCCTACAACAACGGGTGCCTTCCGCTGAACAGCTGCGGCTGGAAGGCATCCGATACTTACTCACTTAACTTAAATACACATGAAAAAATTTTTCCTATTGTTAGCGGTAGTCCTGTTAGCGCTGCCGTCCCTGGCTCGTGACTTCGAGTACAACGGACTTACTTACACCGTCCTCGACGAGGACGCCCGCACCTGCGAGACTAAACCCGGCGAAGAAGGAATTCCAGGGAACCAAGTCGAAGGTGATTTAGTGATTCCCGCCACTGTCTATGACGGTGAGTCTGAATATTCAGTGACTATAATCGGTTGGTGGTCTTTCTGTAATTGCAGCGAACTGACCTCGGTAGAGATACCCTCATCGGTGACTATAATTGCTGAAGGAGCTTTCTGCTATTGCAGCGGACTGACTTCGGTAGAGATACCCTCTTCGGTGACTATAATCGGTGGAAGAGTTTTCGAACATTGTTATAATATGGCTTCCGTAGAGCTACCTTCGTCGTTGACTTTTATCGGTGAAAGAGCCTTTGGTGGTTGTACCGGTTTGACCTCTGTTTATTATGGTGCGGAAATCTTAGCGGAAGGCTCGGAAGGTATATTCGAAACTTGGAATGATGTAAATATATATGAACAGGCCACTTTATATGTACGCGAGTCAGCTCTGCCGCAGGCCGAGACCGTGACGCCGTGGTGTCTGTTTGCTAACCGCGAGGCATATAATTTCGGCACAGGCGTAACAAATATAGCTGCTGACGCTGCTGTTGAGGTTTATACTCTCGATGGTATGAAGGTAGGTGCTTCAACCGATGAGCTGCCTACCGGCATCTACATTGTGCGTCAGGGTAGCGAAGTACGCAAAATCGCAGTGAAATAAATCTGACTACCCTGTTAAGTTCGTATTTATTATCAATTCAAAGTATTGTTTTACAGTATGCTGTAGGGAGGCGATTAATCGCGTCTACAGAGAAGAAGGTAATCACAATGTTGATACCCCTCCTTACGTGGACGCGATTAATCGCGTCCCTACAAACTACAAAATTAAATACACATGAAAAAATTTTTCCTATTGTTAGCGGTAGCCCTGTTCGCGCTGCCGTCCTTAGCGTCCTTAGCTCGCGACTTCGAGTACAACGGCCTTACCTACACCGTCCTCGATGAGGATGCCCGTATCTGCGAGACCAAAGCCGGCGAGGGGAGCACTCCCGGTAATTATGTTGAAGGTGATTTAGTGATTCCTTCTACTGTTTATGATGGAGAGAATGAATATTCGGTGACTAAAATCGGCCGCTCTGCTTTTGAAGGTTGCGGCAGTCTGACTTCCGTCGAGATACCTTCGTCGGTGACCACAATCGGTATGAGTGCTTTCTCCTATTGTAGTGGTCTGACTTCGGTGGTTATTCCTGATTCAGTAACTTCTTTATTTCCTTATGCTTTCTATCACTGTGAAAAATTAGCTTCGGTAAAGATAGGTGACTCGGTGACTGAAATCGTTGATTATGCTTTTTATGCCTGTAAGGCTCTGTCTTCGGTTGAAATGGGCAATTCGGTGAATACAATAGGTTTCAATGCTTTTGGTGAATGTACATCTTTGGCCTCGATAAAGCTGCCCGACTCGGTGGTTACAATTGACATTAATGCTTTTTCTGGCTGTACAGCTCTTGTTTCTGTTGAGATGGAGAATTCGGTGGCTACAATAGGTCTTCATGCTTTTTCTGGCTGTACTGCTCTTGTTTCTGTTGAGCTGGGGAATTCAGTGACTACAATAGATAATTATGCTTTTAGTGAATGTACAGCTTTGACTTCGATAAAGCTGCCCGACTCGGTGATTACAATAGGTAGTGGTGCTTTTTCTGGCTGTACTGCTCTTGTTTCTGTTGAGCTGGGGAATTCAGTGACT
>CAMWKC010000387.1 GCA_947174735.1 uncultured Porphyromonadaceae bacterium | reverse complement strand
TACTCCATCATACCATAGACGAATTGAAACGTAACAGAGAGGAGGCTGAAGGGGCGGAAGAAAAAACCGGCAATCCTGAACTGCTGTCGAAGATTGTGGAGATTATGGAACAAAGAAGTGAGATTTATGATTCTGGTTTTTCAATTGATACTCTGGCTTATCTCTGTGGAGAAAAGACTAAAGTGGTTTCGGCTGAACTTAACTCATCGTTAGGTAAAAATTTTAATACTCTGCTTAACGAGTATCGCGTACGTGAGATGTGCCGTCGTCTTGAGGACAGTAGTAAATCGGGTTTTACTATAGAAGGCATAGCACAGGAAGTCGGATTCAAATCACGTGCTACCTATATAAGTGCGTTTAGAAAAGTCACCGGTCTTACACCTTCTGAATATATAAAAGTAAAGAACCGTTTAGGTAAAAGCAATATTCAAAATTCGGAAAATGCTGAGTAAAAGGGGGTAATTTGTTTAAAAATCCGAAATTCAAACATAGAAAATATACTTTTCAGCCGTAGAGAACAGGTATATACCTATCTTTGCGGCACTTCTTTTTGCATTTGCTAAGAGAAGTACCAGCGATTCCGGAAAGTTATAAACCGGTCTGAGAGTACTATTGAATTATTAACATAATAAAGAACCCCATGAAACAGTTTTTACCCTGTATCCTGACTTTGACAGGTATGCTTCTTATAGGTGGAGAAGCTTTCCCACGTCAGATGGTTACTATGGAGAAGTTACCGTCTGTACCTCACAAGGCACCGTTAAAAGTACAACATTCAGCTACCGCAGCGCTTCCTACCTTTGATGACATAATCTCAGAGGCCCCTGAAGGTGTACATAAAAGCTATTACCGTAACGGTACTACCTATACACTTAATATAGATTGGGATAATTTGGTCATGGTGCTTGACCTCATCGAAGATGAATATGTAGTAGGAGATGTAGTGGAAGGTAACGACGGTTATTACTATT
Source organism: uncultured Porphyromonadaceae bacterium (assembly GCA_947174735.1). Taxonomy (GTDB): domain Bacteria; phylum Bacteroidota; class Bacteroidia; order Bacteroidales; family Muribaculaceae; genus Lepagella. The sequence goes on along the minus strand of CAMWKC010000387.1, from coordinate 1,564 downwards.
TCCGTAATCCAGTTCTTGCCGGAAGCACTTCTTCATATATGAAAGGTGAGAAAGAAGGCAACGAAATAGTATTCCATCTACCGCAGGCTATTTCTGAAATAGAAGGGCTATTGATAGGGGTAAGTAAGATGGAAATTTATGAAGACTCGTTTATGGGTGTCAGTGCGCGTATGGTTGAAGATAACAATGAGGTACGTTTCACTATAAACGAAGATGGTAGTTATACACAGGTGGAGGAGGAGAATTGTCTTTTAGGTTATTACTATGTTGACGATGATACATGGACTTATCTCGGAACTACTGCACAGACGTATTACCCGTTTGAAGAGACAGCCGCTTCATTACCTTCATCGGCTGAAGCTTGTGACGGACAGATGATTTCAGGAGATAACGGTTACAAAGTCAAAATCGCTATTGATGGAGATAATTTCTATCTCAGCAACTTATATCCTGTTGCTGAAGAAGGTTGGGTAGTCGGTAATATTGCTGATGGAAAAGTAACATTTAACTCTTATCAGTATTTAGGTGCATCGGAAGAAGCCTATCACTATGTATTCTTTGTGGGAGCTGATGTTAAAGCTTTAGAGTCGGAAGTAGAAAATAGTATTCTTAGTTCGATAACATTTAACTATAATGCAGATACACGTACTCTTACACCGGCGGAGACAGGGCAGGCTATTGTAGCTAATGCCAGTGCACAAAACCTTTATTGGCTGTCATACTATGCTGATGCTGTCATCAGCCCGTTTACGCTTGCTCCTGCTACACCTCGTAATCCTGAAATAACCGATTTTGTAGATAATTGGGATTACGGTTATGCAATTATGACCTTTAAGTTACCGCTCATATCGACTGATGGCAATCTGCTTTCGACCGACCACTACTACTATAATATATATGCTGATGAGGAGCCGTTTATACTTTATCCTGATGAGTATGAGAGTGTAAGCGAAATAATGGAAGATGTGCCTTACAGCTTTAGTGACGATGAAGCAATATACATGGACCGTGATGAGCACTGTTTTACATTTTATTCAGAAGTATATGACAGTGTAGGCGTGCAGGCTGTATATACAGTTGACGGTATCACAAACCGTAGCGACATAGTTTATTATTCACTTTCCGGTGTGGATAGTGTAAATACAGATAAAGTTACAGTAAGTGAGGAATATTATGATATTTCAGGCTTGCGTGTATCCAATCCTGCCAGTGGTCTTTATATAAAGAAAAGTATGTTCTCAGATGGTACATATAAGGTATCGAAGGTTATACGACATTAAAAATTTGAAACGATGGATATAAGAAATATAGCTGCTGTTTTTGCGTTGGCTGTAGGCTATTGTAGTACTGTATGTGCCGCTGACGGATATACTAACTTCTGTTACGGAAGTACCGACCCGGAGCAGCAGGCTTTATGGGGCACCTCAAAACTTGAGTCCTATGATGTGGCTATGAAGATTGCTGATTCTGCAATGAACGGTAAGACCATTACAAGTATCAGTGGGCCGGGTGTCGAGTGCGAAGGTATAGATAGTTACAGTATATGGCTGACAAATAAACTTAC
>CAMWKC010000386.1 GCA_947174735.1 uncultured Porphyromonadaceae bacterium | reverse complement strand
GCGGGATCGAGAATTGAACTCGAGACCTCCGGGTTATGAATCCGACGCTCTAACCGACTGAGCTATCCCGCCTTTTGTTAGGGCTTATGGTTGTTTCTCTTTTGCGAGTGCAAAGTTAGATATTATGTTTGAATCAACCAAATTTTTTATCAGAAAAATCTATATTTTTGACTAATTTTGTGCTATGAAACTTTATCACTCATTCCGTATCGCTGCTCGTATGACAGGTCTAAACTTTGTGAAACAGGTTTTTAGACTCTTTCTTATTATACCTTTGCTTACTTTGGGCGCCTGTTTCACAGGAGTCGAAAGTACGAAGAAAATTGCTCTCTCAAAAGCTGACAGAAAAATTCTGCAACCTTCAGCCGAAGAATTGCTGATGAGTGTCGTAACTCCCCAGCCGCTTGGCAACTGGACTCAGCATAAATCTTTCTTCATAGTCTCCGACCGTGCAGCCATGCTTCTGCACACTCCTGAAGGGGGGGCTGTCAATGGTACGGACCTTCAGGGTGCGGTGCTGAACTTTGAAGGTGTCACAGATGCCCCGGCACCTGACGGTTCACGTAAAGCTCTTATAATACTGCAACATGACGGTCAGCGTATCGTATTCGATACAGGGCGTGAGTATAAAGATGCTTTGCAACACTTCATGAGTGACCGTCTGCCTATGATGATTGATGTCGATATGCTGACGGCTACCGACAGCCTTATAAAAGGCCGCACGCTTTGGACCCGTTCATCTGTATGGAACGATGCCGACGGACAACGCTACGAGGGCCGTAAATTCGTTCCGGTCACTGTGATGGCCGTGCTTCCGGGTTCTATAGCCTTTCCGGCTCGGGTACAGTTTCGTGACGAGAACGGTCATGAAGCTTTCATGTTCCTTAATTTCGGTACTTCTTCGGGCGACAGCCGTTCGTTTGCCGACCTATTTTTTCTCACAGACCCGAAACTGCGTTATCCTAAGATTACCGACCATGTCTGGCAACTCATACAGCATGGCGCTCTTGAAGCAGGTATGACCAAAGAGGAAGCCAAACTTTCACTCGGCAACCCTGATGAAGTCATGGCCGGTCACGACTATAGCCAGACACTTGATATATGGCGTTACAACGACGGCTCAATGTTGCGTTTCGCCGACGGTCTTCTCATTGACTTCCGTCACTGATTATAATTCCGCCAGAACCATTATACTAAAATCATATCCTTGTTATGTTCTCATTTCAATACGACATAGATCTTTCTCCGCTCACCACATTCCATATTCCTGCCAAAGCACGTCTGTATGCGGAATATTCAAATCTGCGTGAGCTTACATACATATCACGTCAGCCTGAATTCTGTGATAACGAAGTGTTGCACATCGGCGGTGGCAGCAATCTGCTCTTCATGCACGATTTCGACGGCCTTGTGCTTCATTCGGCTATGCGCGATATAAAGATGTATGAGAAAGACAAAGACACTATCTATGTCATTGCTGACGGCGGCCTGCCGTGGACAGAATTCATCGACTGGTGTCTTGACAACGGACTGTCCGGTATGGAAAATCTCGCCGGCATTCCCGGTGAGGTCGGTGCGGCTCCCGTACAGAATGTCGGTGCCTACGGCGTTGAAGCCAAGGATATAATCTGGTCAGTGGAATGTTTCGATGTCACCACGCGCACAACAGTGCGTCTGACTCCTGACCAATGTCAGTTCGGTTATCGTTGGAGCCGTTTCAAGGGCGAGTGGAAAGGACGTTATTTTGTACTGAGAGTGGCTTTCCGTTTGCAACGTTCCGAACGTGCCGCCAATCTGTCTTATGCCGCGCTCGCCTCGCTTCCCGAACGTCTCGGCCACTACCCCACACCGCGTGAAGTGGCCGACGAAGTGATACGCCTGCGCAATAGCAAACTCCCCGACCCCGCTTTAATAGGCAGCGCCGGCAGTTTCTTCAAAAATCCCGAGGTACACCCCTATTTCTTTAAGGAGGAAATAGAACCCTTCTTTCCTGAAATGCCTTTTTACGAGACACCTGAAGGTCAAATCAAACTTTCGGCCGCATGGCTCATTGACCATGCCGGTCTGAAAGGTGAACGTATCGGCGGTGCTTACGTCTACCCTCAGCAGCCTCTGGTTATAGCTAACGACGGCACGGCGACAGCCGACGATGTAGCGCGTCTGGCCGAACTGGTCTACCGTAAGGTACGTATCACTTTCGGCATACCTCTCACACGCGAAGTTAACTACATTGACACCGATATACGTGTCACCGTACTGGGCAGCGGCACTTCAAAAGGTGTACCCGAAATAGGTTGTCTCTGCCACGTCTGTACTTCCGACAACCCGTATGACAAACGTCTCCGTGCCTCGGTACTTGTGCAGACTCACGACATGAAGATACTTATTGATGCCTCGCCCGACTTCCGCCAGCAGGCACTGACTCACGACATTCATCATCTCGATGCCATTCTCATCACCCACAGCCATTACGACCACGTAGGCGGCCTCGACGATTTACGCCCCTTATTGGGCGACAGAACCGAATTACCCATCT
>CAMWKC010000385.1 GCA_947174735.1 uncultured Porphyromonadaceae bacterium | reverse complement strand
ATTATAAACTAACACAAGTATAATATGTAAACCTTCGATACGTTTATATTGTCAGAAATTATAGAAATTGTAGTGCTTAATTTTGATGACAATTATATTCTTTGCGCCTTACGGCTTGCAGGTATGAAAATTTCATCGTAACTTAGCGCACGCTTTATTTTAACCATGTCGGCCGACCTCCATGGCCCACCTGATTGTTTTCCTGAGTCAGTCGTTCATTAAAATTTGACCGACCACTCAAAAATGATGATTAACCAATTAAACACTTCCTGACTGATATGTTTAAGAAATTCTGGATTGCCGCAGCTTTGGCTCTCACCGCGTTCGGAGCTAATGCAGCTCTCCCGTCGGTTACTCTTAAGAACCTTGACGGAAAGACTATTGATACTGCTCAGCTTGACAACGATGGCAAGCCTTTTGTCATCAGTTTCTTCGCTCTCTGGTGTAAGCCCTGTCAGCGTGAACTCAAAGCTATTGCCGAGGTTTATGATGATTGGCAGGAAGAAACCGGTGTTAAGGTTTATGCCGTTAGTATTGACGAGGCTCAGAACGAGCAGAAAGTAAAACCTCTCGTACAGAGCAAAGGCTGGGAATACGAGGTACTTCTTGACCCTAACGGTGAATTTAAGCGTCAGCTTGGTGTCAATGACATTCCTCACGTTTTCGTAGTCGACGGACAGGGCAACATCGTCTGGAACCATCAGGGTTATGTTGACGGTGGCGAGGAAGACATCCTCGAAGCTGTCAAGAAAGCACTCTGACAGTGCCCTATTTTTCAGCATGTAAATTCAAGATATTCTCGGCTTGTGCAGGTATCTGAGTACCTGCGCAAGCTGTATGTGTATTTTACTGCTTGTAGTCCGACAGCATAAAAACAGCTTCCACACTCTCTCATTTCAATATCTTTCCTTACATCATCTTACCAACTAAACTTAGAGCTACTACCAACAAAAAACTTAAGTCTTTTATGAAACGACTGTTCCTTACAGCTGCCATAATGGCTGCTTCCGCTTCGGCCGCTTTAGCTCAGAACTCTGAAGGTATTACCTGTCAAGGTACTGTCACCGGCCGTGACGGCCAACCTCTCTCAGGCGCTATTATTTCATATCGTGGCACTTCTACTGTAGGAGTCACCGATAATGAAGGTAATTTTAAGATTACCGTTCCTGCTGATGTATCTACTCTACATATATTCTATCCGGGTCTGGCCAGCAAAAGCGTAAACATCACTGACGATCTGACCAATATCTCTCTGACAACACGCAGCTGGTCAAGCCAGATAAGAGCAACCGGCTCCATACAGTCAGAATTTCTTATTCCACAGGAAGACGCAGCTATAAATACCGGTAAGTATGAGAAAGATGTGCTGAACAATACTTATTTTGATCTCACTGTTAACGCTCCTTATGTATCAATAGGAGGCCGTTTTCAGTGGACCAAATGGCCCTTACCGGGTTATGACACAGATTTTGCCGGCTGGGGTGTACCTTATATATGGGCTACAGGACGCTACAAATGGGCACAACTCACTGTCGGTGATTACTACGAACAGTTTGGTTCAGGACTTATTCTCCGTACTTATCAGGAACGTTCTCTCGGTGTGGATAACGCCTTGCGCGGAGGTCGTATTAAACTCAATCCCACTCCCGGAGTATATTTTACAGGCCTTGCCGGAAAACAACGCCGGTACTGGGAACGCAATTCTTCTTGGATATGGGGTGCTGATGCCGAATGGAGTCTTGATGAATCATTCAAAAAGGCCTTTGGACATGATTATGGTCTGATGTTAGGCTTCTCTTATGTAGGTAAACATGAAAAAGATGAGACTATTCTTGTACAACCGGCATTAGACAGCCGACTTCATTTACCGCGTAATACCGCAGCCTTTGATGCACGTGCTAAGTTACGTCTGCATGATTTCAGTATTCTCGCCGAAGTAGCGACCAAAAACAATGATCCCAGTGCTGACAACAATTACACTTATCGGCGAGGGTCTGCTGTTCTTCTTTCCGGTTCATATTCATCACGCGGTTTCTCAGCTTTAGTTCAGGCTAAACGTAGTGACAATATGAGCTTCCGTTCCAAACGTTCTGAGGTAGGTATATCTTCTTATGTCAATCACCTGCCGGCATTTACTCTCACACAGACCTACGCTTTGGCTGCTATGTATCCCTATGCTACTCAACCTGACGGAGAATGGGCATTACAGGCCGAACTTAGTTATCTGTTTAAAAAGGGCACTCCTATAGGAGGAAAATACGGAACTACAGTACACTTAGCTGGTTCATACATTACAGCTCTTGACCGTAATATTCCAGAAGGCAGCGACCCGCACAAACCGGCAATGGGCTCAAATCAGTATGGCGCTCCGTTCTGGAAAATGGGTAGCCTCAACTATGCTGATATCAATTTTGATATCAGCAAAAAATTCAATCGTAAACTTTCGTTTACTCTCTTCTACCTCTTTCAGAAATATAATCAGGAAGTAGTGGAGGGTCACGGTGTCAACGGTGCTATGGTTACAGCTAACATCTTTAT
>CAMWKC010000384.1 GCA_947174735.1 uncultured Porphyromonadaceae bacterium | reverse complement strand
GTACAGAATAAACTATCTTAGTGTCACGGCAGGCAGGATCTTCATTGAAAACATGGCGCATATACATCGGCGCCATAGCTGTCATCCAACCCATACAATGCACTATGGCAGGATCCCAGCGCAGTTTTTTAACAGTTTCGATAGTGCCCCGGGCAAAGAAGAGAGTTCGTTCATCGTTATCGGTACGGTTGGTGCCGACGGCATCGGCGTCGTCGTCGCACTTCTGAAAATAATCGTCGTTATCTATGAAGTAAACTTGAATACGCGACGGTTGCAACGAGGCCACCTTGATGATGAGGGGATGGTCGTTGTCGTCGATAGGGATATTCATACCGCTGAGGCGTATTACCTCGTGAAGTTGGTTGCGGCGTTCGTTGACCGTGCCGTACTTCGGCATGAAGGTCCTGACCTCGGAGGCGCGGGAATGTACACCCTGTGCTATGTTGCGGGTTAGCGACGCTATGTCGCCCGAAGGCACATAGGGAGCTATTTCCTGACTCACGAGTAATATACGTTTTGCTGACATACTCACTTACTAAGTTGCTTGCCGCCGGTCCGCTCCTACAAGGAATACGCCTTGAGAGAGTTTCGGACCGAGAAGCCGTCATGCCGACGGGACGCGGCGCTGCAGTGTTTTTAATTATGCAAAGTTACAAAAAAAAGTTGATATAGGGGACCGTAAGTCCTCGGTGGAAGCTCGGTTTTAGGTTTCTTTAAGAAAAACGGAGGTCCCGTTGTCTGTGTCTCTGAAATCCTTTATCAGTACCGGTATAGATTGTAATACAGGCCTCGTTAGGAAAGTTTATGTTGATTATTTGGGCAGTATGTCAACTTTTCATTAATTTTGTGGCCAAAACCAAAAAAGCCCCGTCGCGAGCGCCGCAGCGATGGCGTACCGAGGGTGAACCGAACAGATATGTTTGTTTACAAGACGATTAGAGAGCTGGAGGAATATGTAGCCTTTCAGCGTAACAATGGAAAGTCCATAGGACTGGTGCCCACTATGGGGGCCCTGCATGCCGGACACCTTTCGCTGGTAGAGCGGTCAGTGGCCGATAATGATGTCACGGTAGTAAGTGTGTTCGTCAATCCTACTCAATTTAATAACCCTGCCGATCTGGCTACTTATCCGCGTCGTGAGGAGGAGGATATACGGTTGTTGGCCGGTGCCGGTGCCACGGTAGTGTTTATGCCGACAGTAGAGGAGATATACGGCACCGGTGAGCTTGACAAGCGCGAACGGCATGAGTTCAGTCTTGGTGGTGTGGCCGAGGTCATGGAAGGTAAGATGCGCCCGGGCCACTTCCAGGGAGTGGCCGAGATAGTGAGCCGTCTGTTTGCTATGGTGCGTCCGCATCGTGCCTATTTCGGCGAGAAGGATTTTCAGCAGATAGCCGTAATCCGTGAGATGGTCCGCACGGAAGGTATCGATGTCGAAATAGTGCCTTGTCCGATAAAGCGTGCTGACGACGGCCTGGCTCTGTCGAGCCGTAATGCGCTTCTGAGTCCTGAAGAGCGGGCTATAGCGCCTGAGATATATCGTGTGCTGAGTTACAGTGTCGGTTATTCACATGATCATAGTGTGCAGGCCACTCACGACACAGTGGTGGAGCGTCTTGACTCGATGCCTCATCTGAGAGTGGAATATTTCGAGATAGTTGACGCCCGTACACTTCAGCCCGTAGAGGAGTGGGAGGAATCCCCATGGATAGTGGGTTGTATTACTGTTTACTGCGGTAAAGTACGTCTGATAGACAATATCGCCTATCGTACGCCCGCAGCTGAGAAGTGAAGTCAGGTATAATAATTGAAAGATAGTCTGGCATGTTAATTGAAATGATGAAATCTAAGATTCACCGTGTCACTGTGACCGAGGCTAATCTGAATTATATAGGCAGTATAACCATCGATACAGCTCTGCTGCGTGCGGCTGATATACTGCCTGGTCAAAGGGTTTGGATAGTCAATAACAACAACGGTGAGCGTTTCGACACATACGTAATAGCAGGTGCCGAAAACAGCGGAGTGATATGTCTTAACGGTGCTGCCGCACGCAAGGCGCAGCCCGGTGATGTAATTATAATCATGACATACGCACAGATGACACCCGAGGAAGCCCGTACTTTCAGGCCTACAGTTATATTCCCTGATACGGCTACCAATACTCTCTGACTGGACTCCTATACACTTAGCTTTAAAGAACAAAATACCGTATTATGTCTACGATGTTTGAAAACCTCTCGGAACGTCTTGAACGCTCGTTTAAGATACTCAAGGGTGAAGGACGTATTACCGAGATTAATATAGCTGAAACACTTAAAGACGTTCGTCGTGCCCTTATGGACGCTGACGTCAATTATAAGGTAGCAAAGAAATTTACCGATACCGTCAAGCAGAAGGCTCTCGGTCGCGATGTTATCAATGCTCTGAAACCACGTGAGCTGATGATAAAGATTGTGCACGAGGAGCTTGTCGAGCTTATGGGCGGTATACAGGCTCCGCGCAATCTAAGCGGCAACCCGACTGTAATACTTATGTCGGGTCTGCAG
>CAMWKC010000383.1 GCA_947174735.1 uncultured Porphyromonadaceae bacterium | reverse complement strand
GCTATGGGTACGGCCACTGCTTCGGCAGCTGAGATGATTGAGATGGGTGGTCCGGTTCAGGTCAATGTAGAGTATGAGGTGCCTGCTATTAATGGCCTTAATTTCTACTTTGATGCTCCCGAAAGCGGCGAAGCTCAGTATTGGCTGGCTACAACGTTTACGCCCTACTATGATGCTGAGTTTACCGAAGAAGTGCCCAATAAGTTTTATACTTATGATCATGGTGGTATAAATATTATCAATGTTGAGGCTGGCGAACGCATCTATTTTAATGATACCTGGGGCTGGGCCGCTTCACAGGCTGGTGGTCAGATGTTCAAGATCAGCATGAATGAAGATCTGGCTATAACTAACATTACTCCTATTCCCGGAAGTCAGCTGAGCATGATCGGTTTCGGTATGGTGGATATATGGTTTAATCAGGCGGCTAAGGCTGAGTCGGCCACTATATCAGCTAACGGAAAAACTGTCAATATGTCGGTACCTTCGGTAGTCGATAGCAATATTTCAATTAATTATACTAATGTCTTCTCTGACTGGTATGCTGACGGTACGCTGAAAGGTGGTGAAACTGTAACCTTTGCTTACGAAGGTCTTCAGACCGAGGACGGCAAGCTTTATAATGGTGACGGTAAATATGAGATAGAATACACAGCAGCTCCCGAACCTCTTGTACTTGTCAACGTAGAGATGGGAGATACCTTCAAATCATTCTACTTACCCGGTGATGCCGAAGGTATCATGGTTTTCCATTTCAGCGGTGAGATGGGTTCAGGTGTAATGGAACTTGGTTACGGTAACAAAGAGACTGAGACAGGTGACTACTACCTTGAGATAATTGAGGGTGTTGTCAAAGGTGATACTGTTACTTTCGATCTGACAGGTGTAGAGCGTCGTCCTCAGGACATGCTGGCTTCAGGTAACTTCTACAGTATCGTGACAATTGATGTACACTTCACTGATGCTGAAGGTCAGCCGATAAATTCGGGTGGTATGGGTAGTATGGGTACATTCTCTTATTACTTGGATTATGATTATGTGCAGCCTATAGTATATGCTCCCAGCTTCACTCCCGAACCGGGTAGTCAGCTTACTCAGGAGTCTATTGAAATCGAGCTGTCTAATTATGACAAGCTTACCTATTCAGGTGTTGATTTCACCGTTAAAGATAAGGCTTATAATGTGCCTGTAGCTGATATTACTGCTGACACTAAAGGTAATGTAACAATTCTGACTGTACCTGTGCCTGAAGCAGTACGTAACATCAGCGAACGTGTAATTGTGACCTTCTCTGATTTGTCAAGTTTTGACGGTATTGATCACAGTACAGAGTTCCGTGTTGTCTACAATGGCTTTACTCTGACAAGCTTTGAGCTTTATAACCCTGAAGGTAATATTATCTCTGAACGCTCACTGACTGAGTTCGCAGCTGACGATATGATACAGATCACAACTAATATCGACTCTGAGGAACTTTATATACAGTACCAGATTACGGACGTTACTGCTGAGGAAAATGTTAAACCTATCGCGCCTATGGTACGCACTCTTGACTCATTCGATGAGCCGGTTTATCAGGCTGTTATGCCGATGTCATTCAAGCTTGTCATGGGTCACGAATATCATGTTGAGTTCTTTGCTTATACCAACGAGATGGCCTTTAACTATGGTGAAGCTCCTATAGGTGAAGAATATATTGTATTTGAAGGTCTGACACCTCCGTTTACTTATTCAAGTGTACAGTTTGTAGGTGCTGATCCTGCTAACGGTACTGAAATTGCAGCTACTCAGACTGAGTTTATACTTGAGTTCGATGGCCTTGTAAATATTGTTGAGGATAAGAGCTTTATCAACTACGGTATGGGTATGACTGTACCTTTCGAGTCTATAATGCCTATAGAACCGGAAGAAGGTTATGCTAATAAGTGGATAATTACTATTCCTGAGAACTATATAGCTAACTATAATGTAACAGAACTTGAACTTATAGTTGCTGCCGTTGATATGGACGGTAAGGTAGTAGAAGGCGGTCGTGGCGAAGAGGAGTATAGTGTTATAGAGCTTATCTATCCGGTTGCCGCCGCTCCGTTTGATGACTACACTGTAACTCCTGCTAACGAGAGCACTGTAGAGGAGCTGAGTGTTATCGAAATCTATAGCGAGAACTATCCTATAAGCATTAACTGGAATATGGGTGGTACTGACATTGAGATTTATACCCGTCAGGGTGTGCTTTCAGGTGTCATTCCATTTGACAATATCGAAATTATCGAGATGCCTAAGCCCGGTGTTGAGATTCCTGATGATGCCAGCATATTTGATGACCGTTATTATACTACCAAGGCTGTCATGACTCTTGCAGAGCCTATAACAGAGCCCGGTGTCTACAATGTCAGAATACCTGCCGGTATATTTACTTTCGGTACACAGTTCACCTCTTACTCTATCTCTGAGACTATTCTCGCCTACGAGAGAGCCGGTGAGGTTGGTGCGTCTGATGTTGGCATCGCTCCCGCTGGCGGGACTGGTGAAGAGCTGTGAGGCTTTGCTCTCAATGG
>CAMWKC010000382.1 GCA_947174735.1 uncultured Porphyromonadaceae bacterium | reverse complement strand
TCTGTATATCATCGAAGAGAGTAGGGCTTTGCACCATACGGCGGTTGAGTATGGCTGTAGGTAGACTTTCGATAGGGAAAGATGGGTTGTTGACAAATGGGTCTGCGTATGTGGGGGACTCCATGACACCGGTCGAGAATATATCAGTGCAATGGACACCTATACCGATGAAGCGGTCACCGTAGAGATCAGAAAACTTCTCCAATCCGGCAGTACCGGCTGGACAGTATCCGCATTTTTCACCAGTGCCTTCTTCCTCGACACAAATAGAAGGGAAACCTTCCCCACAGCCGGTAGAACCGTTCAGTATAAGGGGTGTTGCACCTTCCATATCAGGTGTGACAGTGACTGTGTACTGCATAACTTCACCTTCAGACAAAGAGAATGTACTTTTAAATGGTAAAGAATAAGAGGTGAACAGTTGGCTGAGATCTTTGTCGGAGGTGTAGGTTTCGTTAATACCAGTTGATGTTGTGAGAGTAGCGGTAAAGCCTCGGCATGGTGCAAGCAGGCCGACTTTTAGTGAAAGTTTACGTGTCTCTTCTTTAGTAGTAAAGAGGGCAGTAGTATCGTAAATCTCGCCTATATATTCGCTTACTGTTACAGTCCCGATACCGAGCAGTCCGGCATTTGTGCCCTCGTTAGCTATTACCAAACTTACATCATGACCTGCATAATCTCCAAGCGAGATATGGCATAGTTCGTCACTTCCGATATTGTTGGCAGCTATACGGGTTATGAAAACAGACTCTTCGGAATTTCCTTCAAGTATATAAACTTCGATTTTATTGGCTACAGAACCGTCAGGATTGTAATTGACTGCCGGGAAGGAGAGAATAGCGCCGGCTGTTGGTACTGTGAAGACAGGACTGATAAGACGGGTATCAACTTTACCTCCTTCAAGAGTGGAGGAATAGCTTGCCGCATAGAAGCCGTCGGCACCCGGAAGTTTCATGATTTTCATTCCTTCTCCATATTCAAAAAATGACGCTGTATAACCGGAAGGAGTTTTATCGGTGCCTACGGTTGTCCACCCTGTCGGCAACGTTCCATCATGGCATTGGCTCCAGTTCTCGTAAAGAGTGTAATCAGTAGCGTATGTATCAACTACAGTTGACAGAGCTATAAGTGCTGAAAGTGTGATATGTAGGTTTATCTTCATAATTGTTATGTTGGAATTATTAATTTGAAAAGCTGACAGACCGTGAGTTCAGTGAGTGAAAACACGGTCTGTCTTATCGGAGTGGTCCGAGCTGTCAGAATTATCGGATATAATCGGATTTCTCTGATTTTTTCCGACTGTTCCGATTAATCGGACTATTCTGATTTCTTTACTTTATAAAGCGTTTGGCCGAAGTGTAAGATCCGTCGGAGTAACGTGTCACAATCACGTTTACACCCTTTGTCGGTTGTACGAGACGTTCGCCGGCTACGGAGTAATATTCCTCGGCTACTACCTTACGGTCAGCGTTGATGCTGTTTACTTTACTGTTACCGGTAGTAGCTACAAGTACATCGTCAATAGCAATAAACTGTGCAATCTCGGAGCCACGGAAAGCAATACGTACCTTTTGACCGGCAAAAGCCGACAGGTCAACTTGTCGTACTTCCCAATTTACAGGCATATCGAAAGTCAGTTTCTCTACTGCCTGATATGTTGCAGGGTCGTTACTTTCACCGACAAGTATTTCCAAATACTGTTCCATATATGACCAGCTCATAACCATAAAACGAAGTGTAGTAACACCATCCACAGGAATTGTTATCTCGGGTGTCGAAGCATAATCGTCAGTATCGAAGTAGTCATAGTTTTCAGGGTCAAATCCTTTCAAAATCAAGCCTTCATTACCGTCGTATGGCAGGAGATTCTGATTTTTGAAAGCTTCTACGTATGGAGACAATGCTTCCCAGGTATTATCATCTTTGTTGGCATCAGTCATAATCCAGTCAGAACCGAAATCATACTCAAAGCTTTCATAGAACAGAGCAGTACCGATTTCCGATTCCTGTGCACTGCCTTTGCAGTTCAGTTTGAAATCACCGATATTAGTAGAAATCGTAAGCTCATTTTCATATTCGCCTCCCGTTTCCGGTACGAATTCTATCATAAGATTCAGATTGCCTTCATTTACGCCTACAGACTTCGCAATGAAGGGTCCGTCACATACGGAGGATAACAATTCGGGTGTATCCGGAGTGTAGTTAATTACGGTAACAGGATAGTGTCCGGAACAACCTACATAAACAGGTGAAGGATATGAAACCTCTGTAGCCGAAATATCAGCCTTATGATCATCAAGATTTTCGAGGTGTAAAGCTATCTCAAAGAGTTTCAGACGGTCGTCACCGAATACGAATCTCTCTTCATTGGAGGTCTTTTTATAGGTGAAACGTACTATATGACGTCCGGTTTTAAAGGTAAGTTGTTCGGGTGTGTAAAGGTCAGAAGAAGCACAATTTACTCCTTGACCACCTACTACTTCCTCCATGCCGCCGTCAATAGTGAAACATGTGCCTGAGACAAGAGAAGGAATGTCCATGAAATAGAATATATCTTCGGAATCATTGA
>CAMWKC010000381.1 GCA_947174735.1 uncultured Porphyromonadaceae bacterium | reverse complement strand
AAATTAAACTCTTTAGAAATAAGAAAGTTATTATTTAGGACTGTTGTCTAAATAATAACTTTCTTATTTCTAAAGAGAAACTTTAGTAGGCTTATGTTTAAAGAATAGATATTTCAGCGTAGCAGACGGGGAGCCTGCAGAAGAACACCTAAATTGATACCGAAGTTCCAATTGCCGCCGGGTGATGAGAGATAATTGCCGTAAACGGCAAGACTACCGAAGGAGAAGTTGTAGACGGCTGCAAGTTCACCAATAAACTGAGGGTTACGGAACCAGCCTGAGTGACGGGCCATATCATTAGCACTCGGTACTACTTTACGAATAGGTACATAGCCATAAAAATCACCGCGTAATTGAAGTCGCTGCATCGGTGACCATACCGGCATAACACCAACTGCCAGATAATTGTCAGCACGGAAAGCAGGATTAAAGTAGTTGCGTGTTGAAGGTGTAGGCGCAAAACTGGCAGCATGTATCAAGGTAGCAGTATAATGTTGATTAAGATGCTGGAGAGTCAGTAATCCACAGGCAGAAGCACCTATATTTACATTCTTGATAAGCGGGAAAAACTGTTTCCATTCACCCTGTATCGAAGCACGATAACGATAGTCGTAAGTATCGGACTGTTCAGAAGACGGTATACCGCCATCAATATAGCGATCACCTTCATGCGATAGCTGAAGACTCGTCTTCACATTACGGCCTTGATTAGGATACATAATATCATTAAGTGTATTGTATTCGTATCCGACTTCTAACGCCCCTACACGGTAACGGCTACGGTCTTTCTTACGGTTAGTATAGTCAGTTACACCTATAGAATAGTATTTGTCTTCAAGCCATCCGTATGCAGCACGTACGTAACCTATCGAAGGCATATTCATTGACCAGCTGTAACCGAGACGGAAGAAAGTCTCGTTATCAGTGATAAATGAAGGTGTCGAACTCTGATAGAACAGAAGCTCACTGTCATAATATTTCTGTCGGCTGGCGACAAAATCAAAACGCAGCATCGAAGGCACATTGGTATGAAGGGCAAATTTAGCAGTTGCCATACCGGCATAATATGTCTGTCCTATCCAGCCGCGCAAGTCAACATCAAGCGAATTGAAACTCAGTGTATGATAACCCAAGTCAACGTATAGCTGACTTTGTGTCGAGGTGGTAATCCAACCACCCACACCTATCTTCCACGGATTCTTAATACTGGCCTCAAGCAACAGAGTATTATTGCCATCTTTACCGAATCGGGCCTGCGGCCACAGATTTTCGAGTTTACCTGAAGTTACAGCACGGTAATAGGCATCCTGTACCTCATTTATGTTTATCTTTTCACCGGTTATAGGCTGGAACAATGAGGTTAGATAATGACTCTGGGACGGCGTTGCACCCGTAATCTCAACCTTATCGAAAGTCAATGCAGGAGTCTTGGCAGCATAACTCTTACGACGCTCTGTGACTTCACTCAGAGGACGACGTGCGGGAAGACGTTTCTTGATTGAGTCAACCATTGCCAGACCGGTACGGTAGCCTATCTCATAAATCTGTTGTGACTGTTCGAAATCAAGTACTCCGAACTGAAGTACCGGAACATCTATCTTCACACCTTCGGCAGCCGGCAGACTATAATCATTATTCTGAATAATCATATCCGACAGCTGCGAATAGATATTATTGGGTTTAGGCTTACCGTCAGGCTTGGATACCGCCACACCTATTATAAAGTCAGGATTGAAATCCTCGCGCATCACATCGACAGGAAAATTATCATATATACCGCCGTCATACACCAGTACTCCGTCCATCTCTATAGGCTTGAATACCAATGGAAAGCTCATTGAAGCACGTACTGCATCACCTAACGACCCATCGTGACATACAATCTTATGCTTATGATACACATCTGAACATACACAGCGGAAAGGCACAAACAGATTATTGAAGTTCTCACCGCACTGCTCTGTATACGGAGCATAGAGACGTAAAAACTCTATATTCATCGGCAACGGACTTATAAGGTGTGCCGGTATGAGCTGGCCTGCTATACTATTGGAAATAGTACTGTCACGCAGATTCAGATTGATTTCAACCCACTGAGGTGTAGGTTCAGGAGCTGTAAGTAGCGAAATCTCTTTTGGATTGATGATACCGGTGCTCCAATAATGGAAATCAGGCTGAATGAAAAGATGCAGCATCTGTTCAGGATTCCAACCGCAGGCATAGAGGCTTCCTACTATAGCGCCGGCCGACGTACCGGTCACATAGTCAATCGGAATATCATTATCTTCAAGAGCTTTGATAACACCGATGTGAGCTACACCTTTAGCGCCGCCTCCACTCAGCACAAGACCTACACGCTGTCTGTCCGAAGGTGAAGGTGTACTACCCGAAGCTGTGACACCGGTGTTCTCGGCTGCCGACACACATACGCCTACGCCTAATATTGTCAGAGCGGTAAACAATAACCGCTTCAATTCTCTATATCGTAGTTTCATAAGTAGTTATAGTTTATTATGGCTCCCTGTTCTCCCCCTACTTTCCTGCCTCGGTTATATAAGAATCCTTATAT
>CAMWKC010000380.1 GCA_947174735.1 uncultured Porphyromonadaceae bacterium | reverse complement strand
GATAATAATCGGCAATCCAGTGCCAGAATTTCAGCTGCGGATAACGTACAATCGGTGTTTCATCGAGCAAAGCGACAAAAGGTTTGACTTCGTAACCTTCGGGACGCTGTGAATGAACGGATTCGATTATAGCGGTATAGTACTTTTTTTTGCCGAACTGTACAAGTACACGTCCTCCTACCGCCACCTTGTCGATAAGAGCCTCGGGGACGGCATAAGTGAAGGTAGAATAGAGAGGAAGCGGTAATATGACTTCGACAAATCTTTCCATTATGTTTTTGAGGAGAGGTTTGTATAGTTAGAACAGGTAAGTCAGATTGACTTGCCAACCACGTTGTGAGGCACTGAAGTTATCAAGCTTTATGGTACGCACTTCGTAAGAGAACCCCCAGAGGTAACCGCCTGAGATCTGCCAGTGTTCAAACAGTTCTGCACCGATACCGCATTGTATGGCAAACGATGCAGCCGGGTGTTCGATAGCAGGACAGTCGGTTGTAGTGAGATTAAAGTTGAACACAGGACCACCATATACAAAGGGTGCTATATATTGCTCGACTCCTTCCATACGGGTCCATTTAAAGCGAAGGTTGAGAGGAATCTGTAGCTGATGTACCCATACCTTTGTAGTGCCTATGCCGTCGGCGGCCCAAACTTCATGTTCGCCGAAATGCAGGGTAGAGCCGTTGGCTGAGTATTTGAGGGCAAGGTCTATTCCGAAGCCGATACCGGGAATCATAATTTCGCCCATTAGACCGGCCTGCGGACCGACCAGAGTATTGGTCTGGAGCAGTTTCTGCTTCCAGCGCATGTTACTGATGTTTATTCCGGCGGTGGGTCCCCAGCGGAACTCGGCCGAGGCCGAAGCTGCGATGGCCAGGGCAGCTAAGGAGATAAGAGTCTTTTTCAACATTGTGTCTGTGGGGAGATGATGTCGGTTGTAATTGGTGATAACCCCCTCAGTCACCGGTAGTCGGTAAGCTGAGGGGGATAGGAGAGGGTGTAGGTTATTGTATATCACAGTCTATATTAGAACATGTAGGCGGCTGTGATAGTCCAGTAGTTGTTACGTATTTTGATAGGTTTGAGGTCGCTGCCTATGGGAGTCCATTTAGCTATTTTGTTGATGTCCCATGTATAGCTTGCACCTACCTGGAGATGACGCAGCAGTTCGACACCGAGACCGAGGTCCCATCCTACCTGACAGCTCTTGGTCTTTATAGCATCGACTATTTTTTTGTCAAGCTTGAAAGAAAAATCAGGACCGGTGAACAGATAGGGTGCTATGATACGTCCTACCACAGGAAGAGACAGCTTGTACTTAAGATGGATAGGTAACTGAATGAAGTTTTTACCGTAGTCAATAGTCTGATTGCCGATTTTGTCCTTAGCGGCATTGTTCATACGGGTGTACATTACTGAGGCATCCATACCTATACCGATGATAGGCACTGTGAAATCTGCTGTCACACCGGCGGTCCAGCCTGTGGAATTAGCCGGATCAAGTGTCTCACCTGCAGCATTCTTGTAGTCTTTGCTGAAGTGCAGCTTGTTGACGTTCATACCAGCTTTGACGCCAAAGCGGAAGTCTGCGCTGGCGGCACCGATTCCGAGCACCATCATCACGGTTACGAGTACAATACGTTTGAGAATCGTCATAATTAAATATGTTTTTAGTGATAAGAAAATTAGCGGCATACCGCTGTTCAAGCTGCAAATTTAATCAAAAACCGTAAATACCGCAAATCTCATTAAGACTGAATAGGTATAACTATAATGGAAGACATTATAGAAGTGGGTAAATAGAGTAGTAGAATTGTTAATATAGGGAGTTATGATTAACTTTGTGAGTGAAAATTTTAAACTGACAGATTTGTATGGATACAACTGAAAAAGATACTGAAGCAGTGCAGAGCGCTGAGGAAATGGCTATAACCGAAAAAGCTATAGAGATGCTGCGTACAGTGTATGACCCGGAGATTCCGGTCAACGTCTATGACCTCGGACTTATATATAAAATAGATTATGATCCGACAGATAAGGTGTTACACGTTGATATGACTCTGACGGCTCCGAGTTGTCCGGCCGCTGATTTCATCGTAGAAGATGTGCGTCAGAAGCTCGTCAGCATCGAAGGACCAAAAGCTGTAGACCTGCGTCTTGTGTTCGATCCTGTATGGAATCAGGATATGATGAGCGAAGAAGCTAAACTGGAACTCGGCTTCCTGTGATGACGGAAGATACTACTGAAGCGACACCAAACGGAAGAGTAAAAGCCTATTTTCTGAGCGATCTTCATTTAGGTGCGCCTTATATGGCTGACTCACGCGAACGTGAGGTGCGTGTGGTACGTTTCTTGGACAGTATAAAGCATGATGCCACCCATATATATCTTGTGGGTGATGTGCTTGATTATTGGTATGAATACCGCAATGTGGTGCCGCGTGGATATGTACGTTTTTTCGGCAAGCTAGCCGAACTCACCGACAGCGGTGTGAAAGTAACATGGCTTATAGGCAATCACGACATCTGGATATTTGATTATATTCCTTCAGAGCTCGGAGTGCGTGTCGTTGACGGAGTG
>CAMWKC010000379.1 GCA_947174735.1 uncultured Porphyromonadaceae bacterium | reverse complement strand
AAATTGAGCAGAGAGTAAACAGGAGGCCGTACAGGCTCTTTCAAAATTGCACGCAATTTAGCAATATAATGTGATAAAATAGGTAATAAATAATATGTTTTGTAACATAAAAATAATTTTAAGCCTTGATATACGTTTTTGGAGTGTTACACGTTAGTCTGGCATCTGTATTGTTAAGTTCGATGTGAAGAGGTATATTAATGAAAAAGTAAGTGAAATATGAATAAAGATAGGGTATACAGCTCAGGTGGGGTATATGTACATGTACCTTATTGCCGAAAGAGGTGTATATACTGTGATTTTTATAGTGCCGGCGTCGTTCAGGCTGACTGGCACCGACTGGTTGATGCACTTCTTACTGAGCTTGATGTCCGTAAAGCTGAGTGGCCTGATACGATAGAAACCCTATACATAGGAGGTGGTACTCCATCACTGATACCGGTGAGAGAGTTCGAGCGTCTGAGTACCAGTCTGCATGAGCGTTTGATTAACTCAACCATAAAGGAATTTACTATTGAAGTTAATCCTGAGGATGTTAATGTTGAGTCAGTAGCAGTCTGGAAAGCAAACGGAGTGAACCGTGTAAGCATAGGAATACAGAGTTTCGATGACCGACTGCTGCGCATAGTAGGCCGGCTTCATGGAGCTGAGACGGCAAGACATGCTTTAAAGTTGCTGAGGTCAGAGTATGATAATGTCAGCGGTGATATTATATTCGGGTTGCCGGGTCAGAGCATCAGAGGTTTTGAGAGGGATATAAGAGAAATACTCGACATGGGGGTTACTCATCTGTCAGCTTACTCACTAATGTACGAGGAGCGCACAGCTTTGACACGGTTACGTGATATGGGGCGTGTTAATGAAACTGATGAAGCGGATAGCATAGAAATGTTCAGCTTGATAGGGCGCCTGACCGAAGCTTACGGACTAAGACGTTATGAGTTGTCGAATTATGCTGTGCCGGGCTATGAATCGCGTCATAACAATCTGTATTGGTCGGGCAAGCCGTATCTGGGACTCGGACCATCTGCCCACAGTTATGACGGTAAACGTACAAGATGTTGGAATGCCGGAGACATACGTAGATATCTACAGACTTTTACAACTGTAAATCCATCATTGGATTTACAAAACATGCTGGTTACCCGTGAGATTTTAACTGATGAGGAACTGCGTGAGGAACAGATAATGACCAGATTGAGAACTATCGCCGGGTTGGACTGCCGTGCTTATAGACTACAATGGGGAGAACAGGCTTGGAAAAAACTGAAGTATAATATGGCACGTCATATTGAGTCAGGTAATCTTTGTCTTAAAGAAGATATGTTGTCATTGACTGAAAAGGGAGTTATGATAAGTGATGAAGTGATTGTCGACCTTTTCTGAATTATTATAAAAATATGGGATAAAATTTGCGTGAAAAGATAAAAAATATTACCTTTGCAAGTTATAAGCTGTGTCAGTTGTCTATGTTGGATAAATTTCCACAATGTAGTTGCTTCACAATACAAAAGATAGACAGCGATGTGCTTACAGTTATCATTTCCCCGGAAATAAATCAGCTAAGGGGTGTCAGACAAGTCTTTGACTTACTGCCGTAGGGATGAGAAATCCTCGCGGCATTATTTTGTGATTTACATATAACTTATGTCGAAGTTAAGATTTAAGAGCGTCGAGGCGGCCTCGTCGCGCAAAGCCGTTAAGGTAGACATGCCGAAAGAAAGAGTAGATCGTTATTTCGGCCGTCAGGTGTTCAATCGTGCCAAGATGTATGACTATTTACCGAAAAAAACGTATGAGGCACTGGTAAAGGCTATTGATAACAAACAGCCTCTGAGCCGAGACCTTGCAGACAGCGTGGCCGAAGGTATGAAGCGCTGGGCCATAGATAACGGCGCACGTCACTATACTCACTGGTTTCATCCTCTTACCGATGGTACAGCTGAAAAGCATGACGGTTTTATGGAACCTGACGGAAAAGGGGGTGTTATGGAAGAATTTAGCGGTAAACTCCTGGTACAGCAGGAACCTGACGCTTCAAGTTTTCCGAACGGAGGTATCCGCAACACTTTTGAGGCACGAGGTTATTCAGCCTGGGATATATCCTCACCAGCTTTCATCGTAGGGAATACGTTGTGTATACCTACAATCTTCATAGCCTATACAGGAGAGAGTCTTGACTATAAGACACCATTGCTTAGAGCTCTTAACAGTATTGATAAGGCTGCCACAAGAGTGGCTAAGCTGTTTGATGAGAATGTACAGCATGTAAATAGTTATCTGGGTTGGGAACAAGAGTATTTTCTGGTAGATGAAGCTCTTTATACAGCACGTCCTGATCTAATGCTGACCGGCCGTACTCTGATGGGACATGAAAGTGCCAAGAATCAACAACTTGAAGACCATTACTTTGGTGCCATACCGAGTCGTGTTGAAGCTTTTATGCTTGAACTTGAATTGGAATGTCATCGTCTTGGTATACCGGCTAAGACACGTCATAATGAGGTGGCTCCCAATCAGTTTGAGCTTGCACCGGTGTATGAGGAAACTAATCTGGCCAATGACCACAATATGTTGTTGATG
>CAMWKC010000378.1 GCA_947174735.1 uncultured Porphyromonadaceae bacterium | reverse complement strand
CACTACAGGTGTACCGGCTATGGTAGGTGCTTATATGTTCCTGACCGGACAGTGGGTAATGCCCGGTGTTCATAACGTCGAAGAATTCAATCCCGATCCCTTCCTTGAGAAACTGGCAGCCTCCGGTCTCCCCTGGCATGTAATAACGGACGGCGATATAGAATTATAAGATAACTGTTCCTAAGAACATGAAGACACTGACAGCCGCAGTCGCCGGAGCCATGACAATAATGCTGGCGACTGCTGCCCCCAAGGTCTCAACGTCCACGGGGCACACTACCGAGGTGACCACAGCCAAGGGTCCTGTCTACGTCACCCCTTATACTAACGACATATTCCGCGTCTCAACTACCCGTGAATTACCTGCCTCACAGTCGGCAATACTGACCCCCACGGCCCCGAGAATACGTACATCGGTATCAGCCGGAGAATTTGTAATGAGTTCTCCGACTACCACCCTGCGTATTGATAAACGTACGGGACGTGTACGTTTTTACGACGCTTCGGGAAAACTGCTACTCTCCGAGCTCAATGGTGTTGACAACCGTGGCGATGTAAAGACCGTGACTTTCGAAGGCGGTCGTGACGAGACATTCTACGGAGCCGGCGAACGCGGCCACAGTCTGCGTCTTAACGGTGATTCGCTGGTGATGTTCAACCGTCAGAACTACGGTTATACAGCCGGTGACTCGCGTATCTCGCAGATGGGTATAACGATGCCATGGTTTGTGAGCGATGCAGGGTACGGTGTGCTTGTAGATGACTACAACATGGCGTCATTAGCTTTGCGCGACACTATCACCTACACCTCAGATACTCCCAAACCGCTTTCCTATTATTTTATCAATGGTGACGGTACTCTCGCAGGGGCCACATCACGTTATACCCAGCTTACAGGACGTCAGGACCTGCCTCCATTCTGGAGTTTGGGTTATATAACCTCGAAATACGGCTATCACAATCAGGCCGAAACACTCGGAGCCATAGATTCACTCAAAAACCGGGATTATCCTGTAGACGGCATCGTACTTGACCTCTATTGGTATGGTGTGGAATCGGATATGGGACGTCTTGCCTGGGATCCGGAGCAATGGCCTGACCATCGCAAGATGATGGACGAGCTGCAACGTCAGGGAGTTAACATCGTACTGATATCACAGCCTTATGTAAACAAAAAAGGCGCTATTGACAACTATAACATGCTCTCGTCAAAGGGCATGTTAGCAAAAGATGCCGATGGCAAGACTCACGATGTAACCACATGGGTAGGTGATGCCGGTATGATAGATGTCAGCAATCCCGAGACACGCGAATGGCTGTGGGAACGTCTTAAAGGACTCACAGCCGAAGGTGTGGACGGATGGTGGGGTGACCTTGGCGAACCGGAAGTACACCCGCTCACTATAGTACATGATAACGGTGAGACAGCTTCACAATATCATAATGTCTATGGCAATGAATGGAGTCGCCTCATATACGAAGGTCTGCGCCGCGACTATCCTGACATGCGTCCGCTGCTGATGATGCGCGGCGGTACAGCCGGTTTGCAGCGTTACAGCGTCATGCCGTGGACTACCGACGTTTCACGTTCATGGGGCGGTCTTCAGCCACAGGTTAATCTGATGCTTAACTCCGGACTCTCCGGCCTCGGCTACATGAGCAGCGATATAGGCGGTTTCGCAGTTGATCCGGCTCATCCCACTGACCCGGAACTGTATGTACGCTGGTTGCAGATGGGTACATTTACTCCTGTTCTGCGTACACACGCACAGACCAAACCGGAGCCCTACCATTACCCGCAGCAGGAGGCGATAACGCGACGTTTCATAAAAATGCGTTATGAATGGCTGCCATATAACTATACGTTAGCTTACGAGAATGCCTCACAGGGTCTGCCTTTAGCGCGTCCGCTCAATTTCAGAGGCGATAATCCCGACAGCCGTTATTCCGGTATAACCGACGAATATCTGTGGGGTGATAACGTGCTTATAGCGCCTGTTATGACCGCCGGAGCACGTCAGCGTAAAGTAATCTTTCCCGAAGGAGAATGGATAAGCTGGAATCACCCGTCACTGACTTACCGGGGCGGAACGACAGCTACAGTAAAGGCACCGCTCGACGAACTGCCGATGTTCGTGCGTGCCGGTAGTTTCATTCCCCAGTATATGCAGCCTATTGAGAACGTGACCCAGTATGACCCGCAGTATCTCACCATAAAATATTTCCCTGCCGATACATGGACTAACTACACGCTCTTCGATGATAACCGGCTGTCACCTACTTCACTTGTAGACCGTGCATATCAGCTCACCACATTCAGCGGACACCGTCAGGGCAATACTATAGAGATAAGCATGAAGAGTGACGGCGGCCGTTACGAAGGTATGCCTGCTTACCGTGTGTTTACTTTCGAAATAGAGGGAGTTGGTAAAAAGCCTACGTCAGTAACAGCTTCCGACGGCACAGCCCTGCCCGCAGTTGCCAATGCTTCGGGTGCAAAACAAGGAGGCTGGTGGTATGATGCTGCCAACCATACTTTAAGTGTACGTCTCCCCTGGGCATACGAAACTAACACACTGACCATAAC
>CAMWKC010000377.1 GCA_947174735.1 uncultured Porphyromonadaceae bacterium | reverse complement strand
GAATAGTATTTTTCATATTTCTTTATAGCTCAATTAGCTCTATCTCTTTCCGTTTCATACGGACAAAATTACAAATTCTTTCCGTATAAAACGGAAAAGGCTCAAACTATTTAGAATTACGATATATATGTTGGGCACTATCTTCGAATGAAGTTTACAGAAGATGTGAGCCGGAGTTGAGGAAAGCTAAATATAGGAATAGGGTTACCAAAAATTTTTCTGTAAGGGTCTTAGCAGATTTTATTTTAAGGTTTTAAGATAGTATGACAGGGAAGGGGATTTCTATTTATTGATTTTTATTGTTAATTTTGCAACGGGCAACCCCGATTCTTTCCTCTCTTCAAACGTTATCATAATAAGCGTTAGCATAATGAGCGATAATCAGACACCTAAATACTCAGCTGCTGAGCTGGCCGATACCGGCCGGTGGCATCTCGTGGTGCGTATCGGTGACAAGAGCGCCGAGGCGTGGCTGAATTATATAGCTGACAATTCACGTCCTAACCGCCTCTTCGCTATAGATTTCGACGACTCGGAAACTCATATCGAACAGCTTGAACGGGCCGTTTATGACAATCCGCGTGTACTCGATGATTTTTCAACCGACGTAATAATTGACACTGACCGTGTACTATGGACACCCAAAAGTGCCAATGATCCTGAAACAGTACATCTTATGGCCGACACCCTGTGGCCGGATTTGGCCAATGATGTACTTACAGACCGAACAGGCACCGAAGTATGTCATTTCGCACTCACACCGGGCCTGGCCACATGTATGCAACGTACATTCCCCGGAGCCCGTGTGGTATGCGGACTATCGGTACTGCGCCGCTTTGTCGCCACACGCCACAGTGAAGGAACTATCTTATATGTCGATTTCTCCGACAAAGCTATGATTCATATACTGGCTACACAAGCGGATAAATTACTTTTTGCCTCCACTAAGCCGTCAGAATATTACGATGTGCCTGCTTTGGTACAACTTATAACCAACTCTCTTAAGGCCTGCGGCTGTGAGCGTAGTGAGATACAGGCCACTATAAACTCAGATGCTTCCGACACGACACGTCATACAGTGGCTTCACGTCTCGGAGCAGCTCTTGAGCCTTACGTTGCCGAATGTACCTATACCGATACGGCCGCCCGTCTCGGCACAGACGGTATACCGTTGGCACTTGCTCTATCGGCAACACGGCGCAACACCACACAATAAGAATCTATGAGAATAATAAGAGGAAAATACGGACATCGCCGTTTTGACGTGCCAAAGAATATAACAGCACGCCCCACTACCGACTTCGCACGCGAGAACCTTTTTAACGTGCTCGATAATATTATAGATCTTGAAGGTAAATCAGCTCTCGACCTTTTCGCAGGGACGGGTGCTGTTAGTTTCGAGCTGCTCTCGCGCGGCTGCGACCCGGTCACAGCTGTGGAAATGGCTCCCGTACAGTCGGCTTTCATCAGCAGTGTAAAGGCAAAACTCGGCGACGAAGCTCTGCGTGTAGTGCGTGGTGATGTCTTTAGATTTCTGGCTTCATGCAGGCAGTCATACGATATTGTCTTCGCAGACCCTCCGTATGACCACCAGCGTTTTGCCGAAATTCCGGACCTCATATTAGGGTCAAAAGCTGTAGCTCCCGGTACAGTAGTCATTATAGAACACAACCGTAACCATGACTTTTCGACGCTGCCGGGCTTTACACAGCACCGTGTGTATGGCAGTGTAAACTTCTCGATATTCATAGTGCCGCCGACAGCCGAATAACCATTATTCCACCAACAAATACAGAGACCATGAGTGACAATATCAAACTGGACGATATAGAGGAAGCTATAGAAGACTTCCGTAACGGTAAATTTCTTATCGTAGTCGATGACGAAGACCGCGAGAACGAGGGTGACCTCATTATAGCTGCCGAAAAAATAACTCCCGAAGCAGTAAATTTTATGCTTAAGGAGGGGCGCGGTGTGCTATGTGCCCCGCTCACCAACCAACGATGCACCGAACTCAAGCTACCTCATCAGGTCACAGACAACACTTCAATGCTCGGAACTCCTTTTACGGTCACTGTCGACAAGCTCGAAGGATGTTCAACAGGTGTAAGCATACACGACCGTGCCGCCACAATACGTGCGCTGGCAGATCCGGCTTCAACACCCGAGACCTTCGGACGTCCGGGTCATATCAATCCGCTCTATGCACAAGACCGTGGTGTGCTGCAGCGTGCCGGGCATACAGAAGCAGCCGTAGATCTCGCACGTCTCGCCGGTTTGCAGCCTGCCGGCGCTCTGATAGAGATAATGAATGAAGACGGCACTATGGCACGTCTGCCGGAACTGCGCAAAAAAGCTGACGAATGGGGACTGAAAATAATTAGTATACGTGATCTGATAGCCTATCGTCTGCGCAACGACTCACTGGTGGAGAAAGGTGAAGAAGTAGACATGCCGACAGCGTTAGGACACTTCCGTCTCATACCCTTCCGGCAGAAAAACAATAATCTCGAGCATATAGCCCTTATCAAAGGTGACATTACCTCCGATGAACCTCTGTTGGTACGTGTACACTCATCCTGCATGACCGGTGACA
>CAMWKC010000376.1 GCA_947174735.1 uncultured Porphyromonadaceae bacterium | reverse complement strand
AATTCCATCTTCGCACACTCAAATGGCGTATTGAGAACAACGAAAAATTACCTATCGAGTTCGTTGAGCAGAAAATACCCTATCGTGAGACCATAACCAAGGCAGCCCGTGCCGACTATCGCCATAAGAAGCAGTCAGGTGGTTCTGGACAGTTCGGCGAGGTTCATATCATCATCGAGCCCTACAGCGAAGGTATGCCTGAACCCGATACCTACAAATTCGGTAATCAGGAATATAAACTTAATGTACGTGATAAACAGGAAATTCCTCTCGAATGGGGTGGTAAACTTGTTGTCTATAACTGCATCGTAGGTGGTGCTATTGACGCACGCTTTATTCCTGCTATCGTCAAAGGTCTTATGGACCGTATGGAACAAGGTCCTCTTACCGGTTCGTATGCACGCGACGTACGTGTCATGATATATGACGGTAAGATGCACCCGGTAGACTCAAATGAAATTTCATTCCGTCTTGCCGGACGTAACGCCTTCTCTCAGGCTTTCAAGGCTGCCAATCCTAAGATTCTGGAGCCTATCTACGATGTAGAGGTACACACTCCGGACGACTATATGGGTGACGTTATGAGTGACCTGCAGGGACGCCGTGGTATCATAATGGGTATGGACGCCGAAAACGGTATACAGAAACTGAATGCCAAAGTACCTCTGAAGGAAATGGCAAGTTATTCGACATCTCTCAGCTCGATAACTGGTGGACGTTCATCATTCTCTATGGAATTTTCCGGATATGAACTCGTTCCTGGTGATGTTCAGGATAAACTCCTCAAGGAGTATGCTGAAACAGTTCAGGACGATTGATACATTAACTTAAAAGACACTCGATAATCATTACTTATGCCCTCCGGCCGGCCTCTGACCAAGTTGGCCCGACCATAACGAATGATTATACCCTCAAGAGTGTTGTAATGATATCCTGCCTTGTCCGGATAAGGCGGCAGGATATCATTTTTTATTCACTTAGTCTGACTACCTTTTACCGAACAACAGCGCCAATGCGAAGTATCGCATTGGCGCTGTTGTTCGGTAAAAGGTAGTCAGACTTCTCAGGCTATTGCACTGTGAAGACACATATCAGTAATCCATATCCAGAGTGGACAGAAGCCCATGAACAGAATCACACTCAATGTAAGTGATGAAGTACCGGTAGCCGTGTATACGTTATACTCGTCGGCGATGATGATACCGGAGAAGGCCGGTGGTAAAGCAGCGGCAACCACAAGCATCTTCAGATTGAACGGATCCATCTTGAAGACCAGACCTAATATCAGCACTACCGCCGGCATAACTATCATCTTGAGAATAGAACCAAGCACTGCCTGCCAGTTTATAGAAATCTTAATAGCGGAAAGTGTAATACCGGCTGAGAATACTGCCATAGAAGCATTAGCCTTTGCAATAAGGTCAAATGACGGACTCAGCCAGTCAGGCCATTTTAAGCCGCAAAGAACCAATATAACCGCAAGGATAGGAGCCCATGCCACAGGCTGTTCCAAAGCGTGAATTACAGGCTTCCATGCGCTTTCTTTCGTCTTTTTCGGATCAGTATCGTCAAGTGAGGCATTCATAAGTGATAAACCTACCGGGATACCGACTGCATTGACAACTATACCTACAATAGCAACTACAAGAGCTACGGCCGGTGTGGTACCGAAAATAGGTTCAAGTACTGCAAATCCTAGGAAGCCGATTGTAGGCGAACCACTGATAAGTGCCGATACAGCGGCATCAGCACCGGTATTCTTCTTGAAACAGTAACGGAAGATAAAGTACACGAGCATGAAACAGCCCATTATACCTATAAGCGATACAAGAGTGAGTTTGATATCGCGTGCCAGCATCTCTCGGTCGGCCTGTACTATTGAAACAAACAAGGCTGCCGGTAACGCATAGTCAAGCACCACCTTATTGAATTTCTTGGAATCCTGCCCATTAAATATCCCCTTCTTTCCGGAGATATATCCTGCCAGCATAACCACCAGGATAGGCACAATAGCATAAAGAATAATATGCAACATAACCGTATATTTTGATAATAAAAGGGACCGGCGAGTACTGTACATTCAGCAGCTCACCAGCCCCGAAAGTTATTTATAATAGTTTATAGGTCATCATATTGACTCAGACAGTGTAATCTATCAGAGGAGTAGGATTCAGATACCCTATATGTCCGCTCTCCTTACCCGAATCTGCGGCAAGCTGCACATCTATCAGACAGGGCTTACGTGAAGCTATAGCTTCTGTCAGAGCCTGAGTAAGTTCTTCGGGTGTCTGTACATAATAGGTCTTTGCACCGAAGGCCTCACCAAGCTTATCATAACGGGCATGTATATCAAGAGTTGTGGGAGCTGGCATGTCACCGCCGCCGGGATTGACACCTATACCGTTATATATACCGCCATTATTGAATATAACTACTGTACAAGGGAGATTAAACCGACAGATAGTGCTGAAGTCCATACCGGAAAAACCGAAGGCAGAATCACCCTCTATTGCAACCACACTCTTACCTGTGGCTGCAGCTGCACCGACAGTCGAACCCATACCCATACCCATGATTGACCATGTAGCACAGTCCACACGG
>CAMWKC010000375.1 GCA_947174735.1 uncultured Porphyromonadaceae bacterium | reverse complement strand
CTCAAAGCACCCTCCTGGTTCTGTGTGCGAGCTTCAGCTCGCTCCTCTCCCCCAAAGCACCTCCGTCCCCTCAAAGCACCCTCCTGGTTCTGTGTGCGAGCTTCAGCTCGCTCCTCTCCCCCAAAGCACCTCCGTCCCCTCAAAGCACCCTCCTGGTTCTGTGTGCGAGCTTCAGCTCGCTCCTCTCCCCCAAGCCCCTGCCCCTTTTGTCTCCGTTTATACCATAAAATCCAATTATTTTTTGTAAATTTGCATGTTAAAGCCTGTGTCCCCGCCGGGGCCGCACCTATGGCTCAACCTCGATAAAACAATCAACCCTATATGTCAAGCGAACAAGTCAACGAACAAGCTCAACAGTATCAAGCCGACAACATCCAGGTGCTCGAAGGCCTCGAAGCCGTACGCAAGCGCCCGGCCATGTATATAGGCGACATCTCCGTCCGCGGTCTGCACCATTTAGTGTATGAGGTGGTCGACAACTCTATCGACGAAGCCCTTGCCGGCTTCGCCACTCACATTGAAGTCACAATACTCGAAGACAATTCAATACGTGTGGTCGATAACGGCCGTGGCATACCTGTGGATATGCACGAGAAGATGCACAAACCGGCCCTTGAGGTCGTACTGACTGTGTTGCATGCCGGTGGCAAGTTCGACAAAGGCTCCTACAAGGTATCAGGTGGTCTGCACGGTGTCGGCGTAAGCTGTGTCAACGCCCTAAGTGATTACCTTCGCGCCGAAATCAACCGCGACGGTAAAGTCTATATGCAGGAATATGCATACGGTAAACCCACCTGTGAACTTAAAGTCGTGGGCGAATCCGATCATACCGGTACAACCATACAATTCCATCCGGACGCTTCGATTTTCACCGAGACAGTCTACGACTACGAGACGTTAGCCAACCGTCTGCGTGACCTCGCCTTCCTGAATGCCGGCATAACTCTTACCCTTACCGATATGCGCGACCGTGACGATAAAGGCGAACCGCGCACGGAACACTTCTACAGCTCCAAGGGTCTGGAAGAATTTGTCAAATATCTCGACCAAGGTAAAGAACCGCTTATCAACGATATCATACACCTCACGACCGAACGCAACGGTGTTCCCGTCGAAGTGGCTATGACCTATAATACGTCGTTCAACGAAAACATCTTCTCCTACGTCAATAACATCAACACCATAGAAGGCGGCACACATCTTACCGGTTTCCGTCGTGGCCTCACCTCAACACTTAAGAAGTATGCCGAAGACAACAAGCTGCTTGAGAAAGTAAAAGTCGAGCTATCGAAAGAAGACTTCCGCGACGGTCTGACAGCTGTTGTGTCTGTCAAGGTAGCCGAACCTCAGTTTGAGGGCCAGACCAAGACAAAACTCGGCAATAACGAGGTTATGGGCGTAGTGCAGACAGCTGTCAGCGAAGCTCTGCGTAATTACTTAGAAGAACACCCCAAACAGGCCCGCGCTATTGTTGACAAAGTAGTGTTGGCAGCCACTGCACGCCATGCAGCCTATAACGCTCGTATGAAAGTGCAGCGCAAGTCACCGCTGTCAGGTGCCGGTCTCCCCGGTAAGTTAGCTGACTGCAAGAGCCGTGACGCTGTGGAGTGCGAGATATTCCTTGTCGAGGGTGACTCGGCTGGCGGGTCAGCCAAACAGGGCCGTAATCCCAACTATCAGGCCATTCTGCCTCTGCGAGGCAAGATTCTCAATGTCGAGAAAGCTATGGACCACAAGGTATATGAGTCGGAAGAAATTGTCAACATGTTCAAGGCACTCGGCGTTACTATCGGCACCGAAGAAGACCCGAAAGAGCCCAACATGTCCAAACTGCGCTATCACAAGATTATCATCATGACCGATGCCGACGTCGACGGCGCTCACATCGCCACATTGCTGATGACCTTCTTCTTCCGCCGTATACGCCCTATCATCGAGAACGGCTATCTCTACATCGCTACCCCGCCGCTCTACAAATGTTCTACCAAAGGCAAAACCAAAGTGCAGGAATACGCATGGGACGACCTTCAGGTACAGCGTTTCGTCGACACCCACTGCGGAGGCGACCGCAACCGTATGGTACTCCAGCGTTACAAAGGTCTTGGTGAGATGAACCCCGAACAGCTTTGGGAAACCACAATGGACCCTGAAAACCGTATGCTCAAACAGGTAACGCTGACCAACGCCGCCGAAGCCGACCATATCTTCTCCGTTCTTATGGGCGAAGAGGTGGGTCCGCGCCGTGACTTCATCGAAAGCCACGCTACATACGCCAACATCGATGCTTAATATAGCTTAAGAAACCCTATATAAATATCTAAGGCGCCTGTCCTCACGGATTGGCGCCTTTGTGTTTTCCATAATACTTTCTAACTAACCTAACATCATGAAACGAAGAAAACTGTTGACTGTTCTATCAATCTGTTTTCTGTATTTATAACATCAGAGGCGAGGAAAAAGTTTTATTTTCGGAGAATTATTGTAGCTTTGTAAAGAATTTTGCATAAAGTTATGAAGAGATACGGTGTACTGTTGATTCCTTTGGTTTATTGCGTCCTGTGGCTTTTGGCTGCGGGGTGCGGAGGCGGTGTGCGTCATGACAGCCGTCT
>CAMWKC010000374.1 GCA_947174735.1 uncultured Porphyromonadaceae bacterium | reverse complement strand
CACCAAAGGTGTTGAGATTCTTATGAAAGACGCCTACGGAAGAATAAAGGGTAAATATGAGGACGGCAAACATGATGTGGCCCCTTTGGCCGGTCATAACCTTACCCTGTCTATTGACATAGAACTTCAGAAATATGGCGAGGCACTGATGCAGAACAAAATCGGTGCCATAGTTGCCATAGAGCCAAAGACAGGAGAGATTCTGGCTCTTGTCACGGCACCCTCTTACGATCCTACTCTTCTGGTAGGTAAACAGCGTGGCAAAAATTATGCTGCTCTCGTGCGCGACCCTTACAAGCCATTATATGACCGTGCTCTTCAGGCTGCCTACCCCCCGGGGTCTACATTCAAACCTACTCAAGGTCTGATTTTTTTGCAAGAGGGTACAATAAACACCACAACAATGTATCCCTGTTATCATGGTTATGTCAATCGTATCCGTGTAGGTTGTCATGGTCATGGCTCTCCTATAGCTATAAAGCCGGCTTTACAGACTTCATGCAACGCTTTCTTCTGTTGGGGACGTAAAAATTTCATTGACAAACGAGGTACCCGTCCTGCCAAACAACTTGAAAAGTGGAAAGATTATATGGTGGAAATGGGTTACGGCTATCGTCTTGGAGTCGATTTACCTTCTGAGAGCCGCGGATTTATTCCGAATCCGGAATACTACAATAAATCCTACCGTGGCGTCAACTGGAGTGCAAATTCCATAATATCCATTTCTATCGGACAGGGAGAAGTACTTGCTACTCCTCTACAGATTGCTAATCTCTGTGCCACAATAGCTAATCGCGGGCACTTCTTCACTCCTCATGTGGTCAAAGCTATATCCGATTCTGTTATTGACCCTAAATATACCGAACGCCACACTCCCGAAATAAATCGCGAGTATTATGACATCGTTGCCGAGGGTATGCGTATGGCCGTACTTGGCGGTACCTGTCGTGGTGCTGCTTTACCCGGTATCGAAGTAGCAGGAAAGACAGGTACGGCACAGAATCCTCATGGTAAAGACCACTCGGCCTTTATGGGATTTGCGCCTTATAACGACCCTAAAATCGCTATATGTGTCTATGTCGAAAATGCCGGATTCGGTGCTACTTACGGTGTGCCTATAGGTAGTCTTATGATGGAAAAATATCTTACAGGCCACATCAGTCCGGGAAGAAAGGGCATTGAGGAAAGAATGTTGAACTCTAACACAATTATCTCAAGTGGAGTCAAGGTACACTGACAACAGCATATCTGTGTTCCGGTCACTCGACTGGCTCACCGTATTGCTTTATCTCGTGCTGGTTTGTGCCGGTGCGGTCAGTATCTATGCCGCAAGCTACGATTTTGACCACGCAAGCATGTTCTCTTTCAATGAGTTCTCCGGCAAGCAGTTTCTTTGGATAGGTCTTTCTATTATAATAGGTGGTGTCATTCTTCTGCTTGATTACCGTCTTTATGAAGCTTATGCCTATCCTATTTATGGGTGTATGATAATATTGCTTATCATTACCATATTCATTGCTCCCGACACAAAAGGTTCACGCTCATGGCTGGTATTCGGTCCTGTGTCTCTACAGCCTGCCGAATTTGGCAAGTTTGCTACAGCTTTGGCACTGGCTAAACTTTTCGATTCCTATAATTTCCGTCTGAACGCAAAGATAAGTAACTATTTCCGGGCTCTTATTATCATCTTTCTGCCCATCATACTTATTATAATGCAGCGTGAGACAGGAAGCGCACTTGTATATTTTGCTCTTATCTTTGTACTTTATCGCGAAGGTATGAGTGGACTTATTCTTTTTTCGGTAGTATGTGCTGTTACGTTTTTTGTAGTGGCAGTCAAGTACACTGAAACTATGATTCTCGGAATTCCGTTAGGTGAATTTATAGTATTCGTCATGGTGATGGTTATTTTCATAATGCTGTTGCTTATGTATTGCCGTGACACTATGGTAGCTGTGTTTGTAACTGCCGGCTTTGCTGGTTCTGGTCTTATTGTCACAGTACTTGAGTTATGCGGACTTCACATTAACGGATTGATATACTTCATCTCAATCATAACCCTTGCCTGTCTCTACACGGCTGTTATGATGTTCCGGGGCGATATACGTAAGTTTTTAGTCACTATTGGTTTCGCAGTCGTATCGGTACTTTTCTTGTTTTCTGTCAATTATGTATTCGGCTCTGTACTCGAACCTCATCAGCAGGGACGTATCAAAGTAGCACTCGGTATCGAGGAAGACCTGCGGGGTGCCGGCTATAATGTAAACCAATCCAAGATAGCCATCGGTTCAGGTGGCCTTATAGGCAAAGGCTTTCTTAACGGTACTCAGACAAAACTCAAGTATGTACCTGAACAGCATACAGACTTTATCTTCTGTACTATCGGTGAAGAGGAAGGGTTTGCTGGTTCAGTAGCCGTATTGGTTGTATTTACTGCCTTCATACTGCGTCTTATGGTTATTGCCGAACGACAACGTTCTCCCTTCGGACGTGTTTATTCCTATTGTGTGGTCTCGTTTCTTATATTCCATCTTGCTATAAATGTTGGTATGGTTATAGGCTTGTGTACTGTTATAGGTATTCCGCTACCATTCTTCAGTTATGGAGGGTCTGCTCTATGGG
>CAMWKC010000373.1 GCA_947174735.1 uncultured Porphyromonadaceae bacterium | reverse complement strand
TACTACGGCTGTTAAAGCCTGTGAGCGTTGGGAGTCAACCGACAGGGCTGCCACTTGAGAAACATCTGCCGGACGGGGCTGGTCTTGGCGGGGGAAGTGCTGATGCTACATTTACTCTTGAAATTCTGGAACAATTGTCGGGCGATGCATTAGGTCGTCAGGCATTAAGCGAGATTGCACTTTCGTTAGGTGCTGATTGTCCGTTTTTTTTGCTTAACCGCTGTGCGTATGCCGAAGGTGTCGGAGAAAGGCTCGAACCGTTACCGCTTTCGTTGGCCGGTATGTGGTGTGTAATAGTTAAACCTCCGGTGTCTGTATCTACCGCCCGTGCTTTTGCCGGTGTTACGCCGGCCAGACCTGAATTCGATCTTCGTAAACTGCCTGAACTGCCTATTGGTGAATGGCGGGGAGTGGTTAAAAACGATTTTGAACAATCGCTTTTTCCTCAGTTTCCTCAGTTAGGCGAAATAAAAGAAGCCTTGTATGAGGCTGGCGCTCTGTATGCTTCGATGAGCGGTTCTGGCAGCTCTTTGTACGGGCTGTTTGCCGATTATACTACGGCTGTTAAAGCCTGTGAGCGTTGGGAGTCAACCGACAGGGCTGTTTGGTTGTTGTTATTGACGTAAGCCGATGTCTATTCACGCTCTGTGTGGCGAGAAGGGATTACTGAAAAATTGGCACGTTTTTTGAAGTAAGAATTAAAAAATACCATATCATGTCAAATAATAACAATCAAAATCAAGATAACCTTAACGGTGAGAACAGTCAGTTCAACACCGAATCATTACGTGAAGAACAGGGTGCTGCTGCCGCTGATAAAATAGAGGAAGAAATGGGTGAAGCTATGACTGAGGCTGAAAATCAGCCTGAAGACGAAGTCGCTGCCTTACGTAAACAGGTAGAGGAACTGAATGCTGATGTAGCTAAGGAAAAAAAGGAATATATGTTCCTTATGGCCGAGTTCGATAACTTCCGCAAGCGTACTCTGCGTGAGAAATCTGACCTTATCAAGAATGCCGGTGAGAATGTGCTGAAAGGTCTGCTGCCAATAGTAGACGACTTTGAACGTGGTCTTCAGGCTGCTGAGAACAGCGGTGACTCACAGGGTGTGAAAGAAGGTATGGAGCTTATTTATAATAAGCTCAAAAAGTATATGGAGCAGAACGGTGTTAAAGAAATGGATCCTGCCGATGATACATTTGATACCGAACGTCATGAGGCTATCTCAGTGATACCTGTCCCTGACGAGAGTAAGAAAGGTAAGATAATCGACACCGTGACCAAGGGTTATATGCTTAACGACAAGGTGCTGCGTCACGCCAAGGTTGTTGTGGGCCAGTAATATACTGCCCTAAAAATAAAACTAATATAACTATCGACCCACTAAAACAAGACACACAGCCATGGCAGACAATAAAAGAGATTACTACGAGGTGCTCGGCGTGTCGAAGACCGCTACACCTGACGAAATAAAAAAGGCTTATCGTAAGATGGCCGTTAAGTATCACCCCGACAAAAATCCGGGTGATAAAGAAGCAGAAGAGAAATTCAAAGAAGCTGCTGAAGCATACGACGTGCTTAGTGATGCCGACAAGCGTGCCAAGTATGATAAATTCGGCCACGCAATGGGTCCTCAGGGCTTCGGCGGCGGTGGTGGCGGCTTCCATGCCGGAGGCATGTCGATGGAAGATATATTCGCTCAGTTCGGCGATATCTTCGGTGGACATTTCGGCGGCGGTTTTGGAGGCTTTGCTGATGAATATGGTGGCCATACACCGCGCCAGCATGTCAATAAAGGCACTGACCTGCGTATTACCGTGAAGGTAACACTCAAGGATATAATGGATGGTGTCGACAAGAAGATAAAGATTCCGCGTCTGGTAGCCTGTGAGCATTGTAAGGGCACAGGTGCTAAGGACGGTACAGCCTTCAAGACCTGTCCGCGTTGTCACGGCACAGGTTATATAACAACGGTGCAACAGACCATCTTGGGTGCTATGCAGAGCCAGCAGGTATGTCCGGAATGTGAGGGTGAAGGCAAAATCATATCCGAGCCTTGTACATACTGTAACGGTACCGGTGTGGAAAAGAAAGAAGAGATTGTAAGCTTCCACATTCCTGCCGGTGTTGAAGACGGTATGGTTCTTACTCTCCGCGGACAGGGTAATGCTCCGCGTCACGGCGGTGTCAACGGTGACTTGCTTATCGTGATACAGGAGGAGAAGAATAGCGAGCTGATACGTGACGGTGATGACCTTATCTACAATCTGATGCTTGATTTCCCGACAGCATCTTTAGGTGGTAGTGCCGAAGTGCCTACAGTCGGCGGTCGTGCACGTCTGAAGATTCCTGCCGGCACACAGCCCGGTAAAGTGCTTCGTCTGCGAGGCAAAGGTCTGCCGCGTATGAACAGCAGTGTCAAGGGTGACCTTCTTGTTAATGTAATGGTATATGTACCTGAGGAACTTTCGGATACCGAAAAGGCTGCAATCGAAAGTCTGAAAGATTCGTCAAATATAGTACCTACCGAATCGACAGCCAAACGTATCTTCTCACGTTTACGTCATATCTTTAATAAAGAGAATAGAGGAGTATAAAATTCTGAATGAAAAATAAAGCTTCGGGCC
>CAMWKC010000372.1 GCA_947174735.1 uncultured Porphyromonadaceae bacterium | reverse complement strand
ATCAATTAAATATTATGGAAAACCAGAAAAAAACAAGAATCCTCATTATCTATACAGGTGGTACGATCGGTATGGTCGAGACACCTGACGGTCTTCAGCCTTTTGACTTCTCTCATCTGATGGACAATGTGCCAAAAATCGGCAAGCTCGGATACGAAATAGAAAGTGTCCAATTCCCCCAGCCGATTGATTCATCTAATATGAATCCTACCTATTGGAACATGATTGTCAAGGATATAGCAGACCGTTACGAAGACTTTGACGGTTTCGTTGTGCTTCATGGTACTGATACTATGGCTTACACAGCTTCCGCACTGGCTTTCATGCTGAGAAATCTGCGTAAACCGGTAGTAATTACAGGTTCCCAGCTTCCCATCGGTGCAGTACGTGAGGACGGTACTGAGAATCTTATATCGGCTGTAGAAGTCGCAGGTGCAAAAGACGAAAACGGTGAGCCTATGATACAGGAAGTGGTAATTTCATTCCAGGACTATATTATCAGAGGTTGTCGCTCTACAAAGTTTACTTCGACCGGTTTCGAGGCTTTTCACAGCTTCAACTATCCTTCACTCGGAGCTATCGACCTTCATATCGTCTACAACGAACCCTATCTGCTTCGTCACGATACAAAACTTCCGCTTGAGCCTTTCTACAATATGGATCCGAACATCCTCGTTATGTGGCTCTATCCGGGCATAACGGAAGACGTGGTCAAAGCTCAGCTTGCAACTAAAGGCATCAAGGCGGTAGTGCTCCGTACCTTCGGTGCAGGTAACGCACCTACAGAGCAGTGGTTCCTCAATGCTATTTCGGATGCTGTGAAGAACGGACTGATAATATATAATGTTACTCAGTGTCTTAACGGTGGTGCCGAGGCAAAACGCTATTATACCGGTGATATGCTGACCAAGGCCGGTGTGATTTCAGGTTATGACATTACTGTAGAAGCAGCCGTCACAAAACTTATGTATCTAATAGGAAGCGGTTATACTAAGGAACAGATTGCCGATTATCTTCAGACTTCGATAGTCGGAGAATTATCGGACTAAACAGGTTATAAAAACATAAAAATGCAGAGTTGTCGGAATACGGTAACTCTGCATTTTTATTTGTCTGTACCAATATTTATATGTACTTTTGCTATCAAATAAGATTTACTTCATAATAAGCTAAATTATTAACATAATTTAACTCTTTCGGGGGGGGGTAATTTGATTTTTAACTAATTTTGTAAATTATAATGTACCATATAGATAATAAATACAGCTCCTGTTGCTGCTTTTATTGTAATAATAACAACCAACTTAAATTTTAAGCAATGAAAAAATTATTTACGCTTTCAACAGCTGTACTGGCTGTCTTCTCGGTGTTTGCAGCCGATGAGGTGTCTATAACCTGGGCAGACCCCGATGTTTTCTTTACAGCGGGCGCAATCAGCCCCAATGGTAAGTGGGTCTGTGGCGGCCAGTCAATCTGGAACCTCGA
Source organism: uncultured Porphyromonadaceae bacterium (assembly GCA_947174735.1). GTDB lineage: Bacteria > Bacteroidota > Bacteroidia > Bacteroidales > Muribaculaceae > Lepagella. The sequence continues at coordinate 1,142 of CAMWKC010000372.1, read as the reverse complement.
AACCGGTAAGATGATTACCAGCGATAATACTGAAATCCGTCTTGCAGCTATTTCCAACAACGGACTGGCTGTGGGCAATATGGGTGATTATGCCTTAAAGATGGATGCAGATGGGAATTATGAATTATTCGACGGTATGACATTCGACTATTATTCCACTTCCCGGAGCATAAGCGGTGACGGCTCGATAATAACCGGCTCACGTTTTGACGGGTCCTTCCATCAGACACCTTGTTATTGGGAAAACGGTACATATCATCAGTTGCCTGTACCCGACGTTATGGAAGACATGCCTGCTGAGGTTGAAATCTATTCGGTAGCTGCCGGAAGCATAAGCGAAGATCGAAATGTGATTGTCGGCAATATAATAACCGGTACAGGTGGTGAGGCCTTCGTAATGTGGACCCGTAACGAAGCCGGAGAGTACGAATTTCATCCTCTTTACGCAGGCCTTACGGAATTTGGCTGGGAATTGGAAAAACCGTATGTTCAGACATCATCTCAATGCCTCAGTCCTAACGGTAAATGGGTAGGCATGCTTCTTCAGCTCAATAGCTTTGACGAATTTGGATATTACGCAGGGCGTTACAACATAGAGACAGGCGAGATGGTATGTATGGAATATCCTGAAGACGATCTGGCATATTTTACAGGAGATTATTATGCCACCGGTATTACAGATCAGGGTACTGTGGTAGGTTTTCTAGAGCAGGAAGGAATGTTGATGGGCGGTCGTCAGGGTTATATTTGGCCTTCTGATTCTAAGATGCCTGAATTCCTCAGTACATATTGCGGTGGTAACGATGAAATTTCGGAGCTCGAGAGCAGTGATGCCTTAGTCTATACCGCAATTGACGGTACAGGCAATCTCATTTCCGGATTCAGAATGACAAATGGTCTTACCGAATCTTTTGTTATTAATATCAACAGCGACCCTTCTGCTGTCAAGGCTATTTCTACTGTTCAGGAAGGCGAAAAAGCAATGTATGACTTGCAGGGCCGTCGTGTGAACGGAACTCCTGTTCCCGGTATCTATATTCTGACCGAAAAGGGAAAAACTCAGAAAGTACTTGTGAAATAATATCTCTCTTGACTGAAATCTAATTACAGTTAGGAAAATTCTTATATGATAAATAAAGCGG
>CAMWKC010000371.1 GCA_947174735.1 uncultured Porphyromonadaceae bacterium | reverse complement strand
TCATCTACCATCGGAGAAATCGCCGCCTGGCTTGGTCTGCCCACTACAGAACATGCAGAACGCCGTGTTATACAACTGGCTCACGACTCACGTACACTCAATTCACCTGAAGACACACTGTTTTTTGCACTACGTACTAAAGCAGATGACGGTCACCGCTTTATCAGTGACCTTTACAGACGTGGCGTACGTAATTTTGTAGTTGACCACATTCCTCATGATATGTTGCCCATACCAGCCGAGGTATGTTTTCTCGTTGTACCTGACACTCTGAATGCTTTGCAACAGATAGGGCGAGGTTGTCGGAAACGTTTCGGAGGAATTGTTACAGCAATAACCGGAAGCCAAGGTAAAACTACTCTCAAAGAGTGGATTTTTCAACTTATGGAGCCTCTGCGTGATATATCACGTAGTCCACGAAGTTTTAATTCACAGATAGGTGTACCACTTTCATTGTGGAGTATACGTCCCGACAGTGAGCTGGCCATAATCGAGGTCGGAGTCTCAGCTACAGGTGATATGAAGAAACTACGTGATATTATTAATCCCGACATATTCATACTTACTAATATAGGTCATGAACACGAGGCCGGCTTTACTTCTTTGATAGAGAAAGCAACCGAGAAAGTAAGCCTGGCTTTGACACCATCATGCAAAGCAGTGATTTTTGCAGCTGACTCTCCTTTAAATGTTGAAGCTATTAATACACTTCCCGCCGATAAGAAACGTTTCGGTTGGTCGCTTACTGACCCATCGGCATGGTTATTTATCAATTGTCCTGAGCTTCCGACCGTACCTGACGGAAAACCAATTAGTATATCGTTTAATTTTAATGGCTGTCAGTACATACTGCGTGTTCCCCTACGTAATAAGGCCGATATAGAAAATATGGGTAATGCTCTTGCTTTCATGCTGGTAAGCGGAGTAGAACCTGAAGTTGCAGTGCAGAGATTCGAAACACTACGACATATTGATACACGTCTCAATGTCTCGGAAGGAGTAAACGGATGTTCGGTAGTATATGATAGCTACACCAGTGATTTTTCCTCGTTAGCTCCGGCACTTGATTTCGTTCTGCGTCGTGCTATGCCCTCACAACGTCTTACTCTTATACTGAGCGACCCACGTCATGAGGCCTCTGATGCTAAATTATATAATGCCATGGCGGAATTGGTTACACGAGCCGGAATCAAAAGATTTATAGGCGTAGGACCCGGATTAAGCCGTCACAAGGACCTCTTTGGTCCTGATGCGGTATTCTTTGACTCTACTGACAGTCTGATGCAGCACCTTAGTCCTTCGGATTTTGATCGGGAGATTATTCTGCTCAAAGGAGCCCCTGACTTTGAGTTTGACCGTATAGCACAAATGCTTGCAGCACGTACACATGAAACAGTACTTGAAGTCAATCTTGACTCCATAGCTAAAAATTATAATTATTTCCGCCGGCAGCTGCCACAAGGCACAGGAGTTATATGTATGGTCAAAGCTTCCGGTTACGGAGCAGGCAGCAGAGAGATTGCCAAAACGCTTCAGGACGCCGGAGCTGCCTACCTGGCTGTAGCAGTTCTTGATGAAGGCATTGATTTGCGTAACAACGGTATCACTATGCCTATAATGGTGATGAATCCTAAGGTAGTCAATTATAAAGCTATGTTCGCTTATCATCTTGAACCGGAGATTTATTCACTTGAGATGCTTGGAGATGTCATACATGAAGCACACAAAAACGGCCTGAGTGATTATCCGGTACACATTAAACTTGATACAGGTATGCACCGTATGGGGTTTATCGAAAGTGAACTTCCGGTTCTTCTCAATATTCTTACTGAATGTCACGAAGTAAAAGTAAGCTCTGTCTTCTCCCATCTTGCTACTGCCGATGAACCCTCTATGGATGACTATACCCTGATGCAGCTTCGTACATTCGAACGTCTAACGGGACAGATGCACACCGCACTGCCTTACAATTTCAGACGCCATATTCTTAACTCAGCAGGTATTCTACGCTTTCCACAGTATCATTACGATATGGTACGTCTTGGTATCGGTCTCTACGGCGTTAATACCTTACCACCCGATATGGAGCAGCCTCTCGCCGTAGTCTCTACTCTCCGTACTGTTATTATAGCCTTGCGGCAATGGCAACCTGGTACTACTATAGGTTACGGACGTCATGGCAAAATCACACGCCCGAGCCTTATAGCTACCATACCGATAGGCTATGCCGATGGCATGAACCGTCATTTCGGACGAGGAGCCATATCAGTTCGTGTCAATGGCCACGATGCTCCTACCATCGGTAATATTTGTATGGACGCCTGCATGATTGATGTCACAGGTATAGAATGTAAAGTAGGAGATTATGTTGAAATATTCGGTAACGACGCACCTATACAGCGCCTCGCCGACACTCTCGACACTATACCCTACGAAGTACTCACCTCTGTTTCACCCCGGGTCAAGCGTGTCTATTATCGCGAATAAATCCCTCTTCACATATCTCTGTCCGTTAACCTGCTCATGTCTGATAGAAAATTCTCCATACGAAAATATATAGCTATCGTTGCCATACTTATAGTATTGGTAATGACAGGTCTTGATGTCACATTAGTCAACGTGTCGATGCAGGTAC
>CAMWKC010000370.1 GCA_947174735.1 uncultured Porphyromonadaceae bacterium | reverse complement strand
TTCCTGAATATTACAGGCATTGCCGAATAATTCATAACTGACTGCCTGTTACACCGCGTGACGTAGCAGGCAGTCAGTATCACATAGTCAGAATTAATCACAGTAACAATAAATTTTATGAGAAGACTTTTACTGTACTGTATGTTGTCCGGAGTGTGTCTCGGTATGCGGGCACAGGAGAAACAGAATCTGGTAGTATATGAGGATCGCGTATGGGAGTACACTTGCGGTACAATTAGTATACCACGTTACAAAACAATAAAAGCCCGCTTTGAAGGATCGGCCGTAATCGAAGATAAGGAATACGCACGTTTCTGTATTCTGTCGTCGGTGGAATATAACCGCTGGAATTTGGAAATTGTGGACTGCCGTGATTATTCCGAAGAGAGTATTGAGGAAAGAACCCTCGGATATGTTCGCGAAGAAGACGGAAAAGTCTACACTTTCTCCGATGGAGGAGAGTATCTTATTTTTGATGTCACTTCACCAGGAGTTCCTGTGGCTTGCGGGGTAAGGTGGAGAATGGAAGTGGGACCGGCAGATGCAGAGATAGAGCTTTCAGAAGCCGGATCTTTAACAAATTCCGGTGGTGTATGGCAGGCATACATGGTTGATAAAGCATATTTCGAGGAGATCTGGGACAATACTGTTAAACAGTATAATTTCTTTAGTACGTATTACTATGATCCGGCCCCGATGTTTGTGGTCGGAGTAGGTCCATGCGGCATGTCAGCCGGAGGAGGTACCGTATTAGGTTTTGAACCGGATACTTACGATACCGGAGGAGGCATAGGTTATTGGCTGAACTGTGTCTATGACCTTGAAGGCAACGTTATCTTCGAGGGCAGTAATCGGAAGACTCCTGTTGTGAATGTTTCGTCACCGATTGCTACTTCGGACACCATAAAGATTGTCTATGACCTCACAGGACGTGAGGTATCACGCGGTGAGAACGCTATCGACGGACTGACTCCGGGTATATATGTTGTGCGTAAGGGCAACATTACAACAAAAACTGTAATAAAATAATATTAATATTTTCCTTTTGCGAGAACTGTCTGCTTCAGAATAGTCTGAACGTCATTACTGGCTTGTCTTAAGACAGATGGCTCACACCGGACCCGATACAGATGTCTTTAATCCGTTCATGGTCTGTACCGTGTGTGAGCCGTCTGTCTTATTTTTATACACACCTGACCCGTACACCGCTGATGTATTCCTGCACCGTATAGCCGGAATTTATGTAACTTTGCCGCACATAACCGTTCTGAAAACATGAAGCTGAAATCAAACATATACGCTTTTATATTCATCGGTCTGTTGGCGGCTGCTGTGGCATGCGGACACCGTGCACCCGATGCAAGACTCACACAGGCCGAAAGGCTTATGGAGGAGTATCCGGATTCGGCATTGGAGATACTTGAGGCAATACCGGCCGACAGTCTGCGCAGCCGTGCAGACAGAGCCGCGTATGCATTGCTCTACACACAGGCACTTGACAAGAATCACCTTGACCCCACCGACGACTCTCTGATGACTGTGGCTCTGACCTACTACGAGGACTGCGGCGACCGCGCACGTCTGACTCTGTGCCACCACTATCAGGGACGTGTGCGCCAGCATAACTGTAACTACCCCCAGGCTCTTGTCAGCTTCTTCAAAGCCAAACAGATGGCCGAGGAAGACGGTGACATGTTCCGGGCCGGAATGGCATGTCGTGGAATATCGGACATATATATGGAGTGTTTTAATGCGGCTGACGAACTCACATTTGCCCGAAAGGAGTACGAATACATACGTAAAAGCAGAAGACAGCCCTATCTGAATTACAGTATTAATGATTTAGGACGTGCATTATATAATAACAGAGAATTTGACAAAGCCATAACTATTGCAGAACAGTTGGTTGACTCGGCTAAAAAGAGTGAGGATATTTATCTTCATAATATCGCGCTACAGTTGAAAGGTTTATCTCTTATAGCTCTAAACAACTATAAAGAGGCTTACCCCATATTTGAAAATATATGTAAGGGGTATTTTGCAGAAACAAGGGATTCGCTTGAATTAACGAAGATTCTGGTGGAAAACGGTGACATCGACAACGGACTGATAATGTTAGATAAGATTTCGGATGACTATGATTTACCATTAAAGAATTTTATAAGGTACAAGGCGTATAAAAACTTAAAACAGTATGAGAAGGCACTTATGGAAGCCGAATATACCGATAGTGTAGATAATACTATATTCCGAACTTCAATAAGCCAGAATCTTGCAGCTGCTCTAACCGATTATTTTAATATAGACAGAGAGCTGACAGAAACCAGACTCAGAAATTCACGTATTATCCTTTGGAGCGTGATATTAGTCGGTGTAATAATTTTCTGTATCTGTGGATATGTGGGGTTCTATCTGTACCGCCGACAGAAAAGACTGACAGAGGAAAAAGTACGGTTCGCCTCTCAGCTTCAGGAGGAACTGAGTCAGAGCCGTGAAGATAATACCAATTCCGTTTCCATAATAAAGAGTCTGATGTCCACAAAATACGAACTGCTGGAACAGCTCTGCGGTATAGTGCTGACAAGTAACGACACAAAGACTGCCCGGCGTAAGATAGCCGATACCGTCACGAAGCTTA
>CAMWKC010000369.1 GCA_947174735.1 uncultured Porphyromonadaceae bacterium | reverse complement strand
CTTTATATCAATTTTATTGACAAGGTCACCAAGACCTGTACCGAGTATGATAGCTATCTGAGGCATATCACCTCCAACTTCCTGACGTATGAATCCGGCAGTCTGCCGGATAGTTTCGAGCATTGTCTGTTCCATTTTGAGTGCTTTAGTAGTTTTTAGGTATTGTTTACCACATATAAGCGGCTTCTATGATAACATCTGTCACTGCATTTCAGACAGACGATAAAATATCAAAAAGTCTTAATTCCTCTTAAAATACACTATTACCTGAATCTTCTCAGCATTATTACAGTGATAACTTGTCAATCAGGACTGACGAATACCGTCGCGTTCATTATCCCACGGATTAGGTTTACGGTCTACTGACTCCCGCAGTACATTCACAAATTCGCCATCCTCATTGTTGGCCACCATATTAACGGCTATCGGCAGATAGTAAGTACATTCCTTAAGATCCTGAGGATAATAAGGATTATGCAGCAGACGTACAGCATCTTTTTCAGTAGTCACTATAATTTTATGGTCTCCTTTCATATTATTGAAAGTAGCTGCAATATCAGCTATATCATGACGGGAAAAATTATGATGATCCGGGAAGTGAGCTACTTTTCGGCTAAAAGCATATTTTTTAAAATATCTGACAAAATATCGAGGATTAGCCACACCGGTAAGCAACAACACTGCATCTCCGGGACCCATAAAGTCAAGATTGAAACGCGGAGGTGTTTCTTCAGCAAACACCGGCATAAGACCACCGTACTCATAGCGTGAGAAAAATAGCTTCTGATAGCTCATAAGGTCAAGGTGCTTACGCACTATTCTCATATCGAGCGGCGTCAGCGTATCCGGACATTTGGTTACCACTACTATATCGGCACGGTCTATCCCGCGGGCACTTTCGCGCAGACGTCCCAAAGGAAGCAGATGGTCTTTGTAAACAGGCCGTTGATAATCCATCAGCATCACCGACACCTTAGGCTTAACATAACGATGTTGAAAGGCATCGTCAAGTACTATAAGATCCAAGTCTTTATAAGTTTCTATAAGACGCTTTATGCCTTCACGGCGGCTTTCACACACAGCCACTTTGATACGTGAGCCGAACTTCTGGTATACCTGTAACGGTTCATCACCTATTATGTCAGGTGTACTCTTGGAATTTGCTATAATAAAACCTCTTGTACGCCTCTTATACCCACGGCTGAGCACTGCTATGCGGTAACGGCCCACTAACTGGCTTACTATATATTCGACATGAGGAGTCTTACCTGTGCCACCCACAGTGATGTTGCCTACGCACACCACAGGCACATCAAACTCTTCCTGTTTCAGTACGCCGTAGTCGAAAAGTTTGTTGCGAGTCCATGTTACTGCACCATACAGCCATGAGAACGGTGTCAGGACATAGGTAAGTATGCGGTTTGTTGTCTTATTCACTCTTATTACGAGTATATCTGGGTGGTAATTTAAGGTTATTGCTCTCGTAGCAACCGGGATGCCGGAGAAAGCATCCCGTTGCTATAATTGTCACAGGCGTACACGCATGGGCGCCATAGCAGCTTTCAGGGGCTTCTGGCGTAACAGAGAGAGCGTGGCAGCCATTTCATCGGTACCCATACCCTCAGGCGCAAGTTCCTGCATAAGTTTCATACCGAACAGGTCACCGTCTGCAGGAAGAAAGTCCCATATATTCTGTTCCAGCCGGGGATACAGAGCTACATCATAATTATTGCCCATATCACTTTGTGCTGCCGCCCATTCTATAGCCTGACGCAGCGAACCGAGTTCGTCTACAAGACCTATACGCTTGGCGCTCTGTGCATCCCATACACGTCCCTCGGCTATAGCGAGGATACGCTCACGGGGCATTTTACGTCCTTTAGCCACGCGGCCCACAAATTTATCATACCCACGCTCTACATAAGCCTGCATCGCGTCATGCTGAGCCGGTGTCATATTATGATAGGGTGAGGGGAAATCAGCCTGAGGTGATGTACCCACACTCTGCGGGCTGACTCCTATCTTATCTAAGAGATGCTCTACATTAGGCAAAAGTCCGAATATACCTATAGAACCGGTGATAGTGAGCGGGTCAGCAAATATTCTATCGGCTCCACAGGATATCCAGTAACCACCTGAAGCAGCATAATCACCCATTGAGACAGCAAGTATCTTACCTTTCGACTGGAAATAATCCAAAGCCTCTCCTATCTGCTCACTACCGAAAGCGGACCCACCCGGCGAATTGACACGTAGCACCATAGCTTTCACATCGTCGTTATCGGCCAATTCCACTATCTGAGGTACAAGACGCTCGTAGTTAATGCCTCCGCGTCCGCCGTCAACTATTTCACCGGTAGCATAAAGAACTGCTATCTGATCATCCGAACTGTAGGCACTTCCCCAATCGGTTTGCGAAACAAGAAGGTCAACATCAACATATTTCAGCTTCTTTTTCTTAACTCCTATGGCAGCCGCTATCTTATCGTCCATGACACGTTCGTAAGCCGTACCGTCCACCAGACGATTTTTTACGGCCAACTGTACAGGAGCATAACTTATAAAGTCCTTACCTACAAGACTATCAAGGCGTTCACGGCTCAGACCCGCTGATTTGGCACATAAGTCAGTTGCTATGT
>CAMWKC010000368.1 GCA_947174735.1 uncultured Porphyromonadaceae bacterium | reverse complement strand
CGTGGGCTCGGAGATGTTTATAAGAGTCAGGTTTTACAGCAGTCAGGGAACTTTCCGCGCGCGTATGTGAACAGCTGCTTGATATACGTCCTCAAGTAGTGACGCCAAATGGTTTTGAACCGGATTTTGTGCCTGGCAGTCGTGTTTATGCCCGTCAGCGTCAGCAGGGACGTGAGCGTCTGTTACAGATAGGTTCATTGCTTAAAGGTCGTAATCTGGCATCTGACACCTTGCTTGTGGCCACCTCAGGACGTAATGAATACCGTAATAAGGGTCTTGATATTTATCTCGATGCTTTGGCACGTCTCGAACGGGCTGAATCAACTGAAAATACAAATCGTGAAGTACTGGCCCTTGTACTTGTTCCGGCCTGGGTAAAAGAACCTTCGGCCGATCTTAGTTTCGATCTCGACAGTCACGGAGATTCACCTGTGTATCCTGATTATCTTACTCATCGTCTTAATAATGAAGACTGTGACCCGGTTGCATGCCGGATACGTCATTTTGAAGAGATAGGATACTTTAACAATAAGGTAAATGTAGTTTATATACCATGTTATCTTGATGGAGATGATGGTATTGTAAATGTAGGATATTATGACCTTTTGCCTGCTCTTGACCTGACTGTGTTCCCGTCGTATTACGAGCCTTGGGGCTACACACCGCTTGAAAGTATCGCTTTCGGTGTGCCTACTGTGACGAGTGACAAATCGGGTTTCGGACAGTGGATATTAGGGAACTTTGCTGATGATATCGCTGTAAGCGGTGTTAAGGTAATAGAACGCACTGATTCAAATTATGAAGTGGCAGCTGAAGCGATAGCATGTCAGATAGCAGCCCAACGTGATGCTTCTGCGAGTGAAACAGCTGAAGCCCGTAAAGCTGCTACCGCTACTGCCGCTAAAGCTGACTGGGCTTTATTTGCCAAGCATTATGATAAGGCATTCGCTGTAGCGCAATCAAGAGCCTCAGAGCGTCAAGCAAAAACAAATAAATAAAGCAATAAAAGATACAACTCAAGCAATAAACAATGAAACTTCAAGTAAGCAACAGTAATCAGCCTGTATGGCGCAACCTGACCGTGAGCTCGGTACTGCCCAAACAACTCAAGCCTCTCGAAGAGCTGGCCAAGAATTTGTGGTGGGTATGGAATAGTGAAGGTAAGGCTCTCTTCCATGACCTTAATCCGGCTCTCTGGCGTTCGGTAGGCGAGAATCCGGTGATGCTCCTGCAGCGTCTTTCTTTTGAGCGTTATAAGGAGATACTGGCCGATGATGCTATGATGGCACGTATCAAGAAGGTATACGGTATGTTCAATGACTATATGAGCAAGCCGATGCGCAATGATATTCCTTCGGTAGCTTATTTCTCGATGGAGTACGGTCTGTGCAACTGTCTTAAGATATATAGCGGCGGTCTTGGCGTACTGGCTGGCGACTACATCAAACAGGCATCAGACAGCCGTGTCAATATGACTGCTGTCGGCTTCCTTTATCGTTATGGTTATTTCCAGCAGTCACTGTCTATAGACGGCCAGCAGATAGCCAACTATGAAGCCCAAAATTTCGAGCAGCTTCCTATAGATCCTGTTCTTGGCGAAGACGGTCAGGCTCTTGTACTTGAAGTACCTTATCCAGGCCGTATAATATACTGTCACGTATGGCGTGTGAATGTAGGTCGTATGAATCTTTATCTACTTGATACCGATTTCGATATGAACTCGGAATATGACCGTAACATTACTCATACGCTGTATGGCGGTGACTGGGAGAACCGTCTGAAACAGGAATATCTGCTTGGTATAGGCGGTATATATATGCTTAATCGCCTCGGTATAAAGACCGATATATATCATGCCAATGAAGGTCATGCCGCTTTGCTGAATCTGCAGCGTCTGGCTGACTACGTACAGAAGGAACATCTGCCTTTTAATGTAGCTCTTGAGGTAGTCCGCGCTTCTTCGCTTTATACTGTACATACTCCTGTACCTGCAGGTCATGACTATTTTGAGGAATCGCTGTTCGGTAAATATCTTGGTGAGTATCCGGCAAAGTTAGGTATTTCATGGAATGACCTCATCAATATGGGGCGTGAGAATCCGGATACCAATGAACGCTTCTCAATGAGTGTATTTGCACTCAATACCTGTCAGGAAGCTAACGGCGTAAGCTGGCTGCACGGAGAAGTATCCAAGAAGATGTTTGCCGGTGTATGGAAAGGTTATGATCCTGCCGAGAGCCATGTAGGCTATGTTACCAACGGCGTCCACATGCCGACGTGGGCAGCCAGTGAATGGAAGTCTTTTTATACTGAAAAACTTGGACCGCAGGTGTTTGAACATCAGAGTGATCCTAAGGCATGGAAAGGTATCTTTGATGTGCCTGACCATGAAATATGGAATATGCGCATGACACTGAAGAACAAGTTTATCGACTTCGTTAAGCGTGACTTCAAGGAGAAATGGCTCAAGAATCAGGGTGATCCAAGTGCAGTGATGAGTATAGTAGACCGTATTAATCCTAATGCACTGATTATCGGTTTTGCCCGTCGTTTTGCTACTTATAAACGTGCACATCTGCTCTTTACCGATCTTGACCGTCTGGCAAAGATTGTAAATAACGAGCAGTATCCGGTACAGTTTATCT
>CAMWKC010000367.1 GCA_947174735.1 uncultured Porphyromonadaceae bacterium | reverse complement strand
GTCAGGTCCTTACGGAGACTTCCACCCCATTGTCGACTCAAAGGCAGAGATGATATGGGTAGGCGGTGGTGCCGGTATGGCTCCGCTGCGTGCACAGATTATGTGGATGCTGCGCACACGTCACACCACTGACCGCAAGATGTCATTCTTCTATGGAGCGCGTGCTCTCAACGAGGTATTCTATCTCGACGATTTCCTACAGCTTGAAAAGGACTTCCCCAACTTCAAATTCTATCTTGCTCTTGACCGTCCGGACCCGGCAGCAGATGCGGCAGGTGTCGAATATACTCCCGGTTTCGTACACGATGTCATGTTTAAAAAATATCTCTCTACACACGAAAGTCCTGAGGATATACAGTATTATATGTGCGGTCCCGGCCCGATGAGCAACGCAGTCAATAATATGCTGCACAATCTCGGTGTGGAGCCTGAAAGCATACATTACGACAATTTCGGAGGCTAATGTCAAGCGTACTGTTTATTCCTGACAGCTGATAAACACACTTTATTACCGATTTAAAGCGGTGTAACGGTAAATTTTACCTTGGTAGAATTGGCTGTTACACCGCTTTTGATTAAATTTGCACCACAATCTAACCATAACACCTGAAAAATGCAAAGAGACAACGAAATCTTCGAGATTATCGACCGTGAGCACCTGCGTCAGCGCCGCGGCATCGAACTTATTGCAAGTGAAAACTTTGTCAGCGACGAGGTGATGCGTGCCATGGGCTCGTGTCTGACTAACAAATATGCCGAAGGCTATCCCGGCAAGCGTTACTACGGCGGTTGTCAGGTAGTTGACGAGGCTGAAAATCTCGCTATCGAACGTGCCAAGAAGCTCTTCGGTGCGGAATGGGCTAACGTACAGCCTCACAGCGGCGCACAGGCTAACATGGCCGTGTTTATGGCCTGCCTGAAACCAGGCGACAAATTCATGGGTATGGACCTCAGCCACGGAGGTCACCTCAGCCACGGAAGTCCGGTCAATTTCTCCGGTCTCATGTTCCAGCCTATCAGTTATACTGTTGACCCCGAAACCGGTCGTGTTAACTACGAGGAGATGGAAGAAAAAGCACGTGCCGAGCGTCCGAAACTCATCGTCGCCGGTGCCAGTGCCTACAGCCGTGAATGGGATTATGCACGTATCCGCAAACTCGCCGATGAAATCGGTGCCATATTTATGGTCGATATGGCTCACCCCGCAGGTCTTATAGCTGCCGGTCTGCTTGAAAATCCTGTTAAACACGCACACGTTGTTACTACCACCACTCACAAGACACTCCGTGGTCCGCGTGGCGGTCTTATCCTGATGGGTAAGGACTTCGAAAATCCCTGGGGTTACAAGACTCCTAAAGGGGAAGTCAAGAAAATGTCGGCTCTGCTCGACAGCGCCGTATTCCCCGGTGTACAGGGCGGTCCGCTCGAGCACGTCATAGCAGCTAAGGCCGTAGCATTCGGCGAGGCTCTGCAGCCCGAATGGAAAGAATATGCAGAACAGGTAAAGAAGAATGCCGATGCTCTTGCCAAAGCTCTTATAGCACGTGGTTATAAGATTATATCTGACGGTACCGACAACCATTGTATGTTGGTTGACCTCCGCTCTAAATTCCCTGACATGTCGGGTAAGAAAGCTGAGCGTGTCCTGGTTGAGGCAGACATAACCGCCAACAAGAACATGGTGCCCTACGATAGCCGTAGCCCGTTCCTGACTTCAGGTCTGCGTTTCGGCACTGCAGCCATAACTACCCGCGGTGCCAAGGAAGACCTTATGGAGAAGATAGCCGGCTATATCGACACAGTTCTCTCGAACGCCGATGACCCGGAGACTATCGCAAAAGTACGTGCCGAGGTCAACGAGATGATGAACGAATATCCTATGTTCGCTTGGTAATATACCCTTCCGGTATACTATCCACACGAAACATACCTGAACTGAAAAACCACCGGCCACAGCGCGTTCCGTCTCCGGCGGACGCCTGTGGCCTTTTTAATCAATTCTTAATGAACTATCCTCCTATCCTTTTTATAACCGGTATCGGCACCGATGTCGGTAAGACCTATGCCACAGGCTGGCTGGCCCGTACCATGATGAACGAGGGTCTTAACGTCATAACTCAGAAATTCGTCCAGACCGGATGTACCGGTTTCAGCGAAGACATAGCAACTCACCGCCGTCTGATGGGTATAGGTCCGACCAGTATGGATCTTGACTTCACTACGGCGCCTCAGATTTTCTCCTACCCCGCTTCAGCCGACCTCGCTGCACGCATCGACGGAAAGGAGTTTGATATTGCCGCTGTCGATGCTGCCACAAGTCGCCTTACTTTCGTATATGACCATATTCTCATCGAAGGCGCCGGCGGACTGATGGTGCCTTTACACGGCAACTACACCACACTTGATTATCTGCAGGAGAAAAAATATCCTGTTGCGGTAGTTACCAACGGCCAGCTCGGCAGTATCTCGCATACTCTACTGACTCTCGAAGCATTACGCCATGCCAATGTGCCGTTATGGGGTGTCATCTACAACCACTACTTCGATAAAGATACTACAATCTGTACCGATACTGTTGACTATCTGCGTCGCTGGCTCACTGAACGATACCCTGATGCTGTTTTCCTTGAAATGATTTAAATTTATCC
>CAMWKC010000366.1 GCA_947174735.1 uncultured Porphyromonadaceae bacterium | reverse complement strand
TTTTGCAGCAATAGATTTTGAGACAGCCAACGGTAATCGTTCAAGCGTATGTAGTGTCGGTATTGTAATAGTACGGGAAGGTAAAATAGTTGATAAATTTTATAGTCTTATTCAGCCCGTTCCGAATTATTATATAGATGTGACAACTAAAATACATGGTCTGACACGTCTTGATACTGACGGACAACCGCAATTCCCTGAAGTATGGGCAAAAATAGCAGATAAAATCAAAGATCTTCCGTTAGTGGCTCATAACCGTCCGTTTGATGAAAGCTGTCTGAAAGCTGTATTTGAGGAATATGGGATGGAATACCCCGGATATAGATTTTACTGTACTCTTAGAGCTTCACGCCGTCTACTCAAGCTCCCATGTCACAAACTTCCTTTTGTAGCAAAAGCCTGCGGCTATGATCTTGAAAGTCATCATCACGCGCTGTCAGACGCTGAGGCCTGTGCTATGATAGCATTAAAAATCTTATAAATAATCAGATATGAAAGATACAGTTGTTACAGGTTTTCGCGTAATAGGGTGTGGAATAAAATCACAAGCACTTATAGAACAGGTCAGAGTACTTAGGTTTGACGGTCTGAAGACCGAAGTAGTGACAGAGTCCGATGTCTTATCTCCGGATTCTGACGATCAGATGGTCATCGTTTTGGCTCCGGACTACTTTGAAGGTCTTAATAACCTTTTGAAGAAATTCTATCAGGCAGGAATATTGACAATACTTATATCTGCCTGTAATTTTGACCTTCCTTCCGGCGTATGTGATTCATGTACAACAGTAAAGCCGGAACAGTTTGCAGATATTGTAAAGGTATTAGCAGGTAGTCTTTTCGTACAGGGATTTGTAAACTATGATTTTAATGACCTGTCACTAACTTTACGCAATACTGGTAATTTTTATATCTATGAGGCGGAAGGTAAATTTGCTGAAGCAGTTAATTCTCTGTCAAAGCAGTCAGGTATATTTGAAGGTGCGGAGAATGGGGCTTTACTTATCACGGTTGACAGAGATAAGACTCAGGTAAGAGTGGAAGATATAGAATTGCTGTCAAAGTATCTCAGTACTCTGCCTGAAAATATAAATATGAGATGGGCTTTGTATAATGATGATACTCTATCGGCCGATACTGTTCGAATTTCAGTTATAATAGCCGGAAAGAATTGTCGGAATAATAGATTAGAAAAATAACACAGTATCTTTATGAAAGCATTGATAATAGGAGGAACCGGAACAATTAGTTCCGCAGTTACTGAGCTTGCGTTACAGAAAGGCTGGGAAATCAGTCTGCTTAATCGTGGCAGTAAACCTGTGCCGCAGGGAGTGCGGAGTCTTGTCGCCGATATTCATGACGAGGCTGCTGTAAGCCGGTTGCTCGGTGATGTGCAGTATGATGTAGTGGCGCAGTTTATCGGATACGGCGCTGAAGACGCTGAAAGAGATATTCGTCTGTTTGCCGGCCATACCCGACAATATATCTATATCAGCAGTGCCTCGGTCTATCAGAAGCCGGTACTGAATTATCCTATAACTGAGAGTACACCGATAAAAAATCCTTATTGGGTATATTCTCGAGGAAAGATAGCGGCTGAAGAAGTATTTAACAAGGCTTATAGAGAGAAGAACTTTCCTATTACCATTGTGCGTCCGAGTCATACATATAACGGTACAAAACCGTGTGTAGCTATTCATGGAAATAGGGGAGTATGGCAGATTGTAAAGCGTATTCTTGACGGAAAACCGATAATAATACCTGGCGACGGCACATCGCTATGGGCGTTGACTCATGCTTCCGACTTTGCTAAAGGATTCGTAGGACTTATGGGAAATCCGCGTGCTGTCGGGCAGACTTATCATATCACTACCGATGAGGTGATGACTTGGAATCAGATACACTCCATTATTGCAGATACATGCGGAAAACAGCTGAATCCGTGTCATGTTGCTTCGGATTTTCTCATCAGACATCAAGGTATTTATGATCTTCGAGGTTCATTGCTTGGTGATAAAGCAAACTCACTGATATTCGATAACACAAAAATCAAACGCGCTGTACCTGACTTCTGCTGTACAATGCCTATGGCCGAAGGAATGCGTCTGAGTACAGAGTATATTCTCTCTCATCCCGAATTACAGATTGAGGATGTGGAATTCGACAGCTGGTGTGACGACATAGTAAGAATGATGGCGTGCTGATTTCTTTCCTCTTCTGATAATGTTATGAATTTAATGGGCCTGAGGTTCTGTATGTTCTCGGGGAAATCTTTTTGTATCGGATAAAGAATTTACAGAAGCTTGCAGGATTGGCAAAATTAAGTTTTTCTGCAATAGAAGTAATAGGTTCATCGGTACTAACCAATAGATAGGCTGCTTCCATCATGAGCAGTCTATCTATGTGATTTTTCACAGTCTGTCCTGAGAGGCGTTTAACAATACGTGACAGATAGACCGTAGTTACTGCTAATGCATCTGCATAGAACGCAATGTCATGATGGTCGATAAAGTTTTCTGTAAGTAATTTCAGAAATCTTAGAAATAGATCTATGGTATGACTGTTGAACTCTGAAGCTTTCTTAAATCTGTTTTCCACATTAAGTAAGTCAAGAATGAACAGAGAATAAAGAGAGTAAAGACATTCATTTTTATAGATATG
>CAMWKC010000365.1 GCA_947174735.1 uncultured Porphyromonadaceae bacterium | reverse complement strand
GTGTCTGTCCGGCATTGGTCATCATACGGCCTGTAGTAGTACCTTCGGGAAACATAGTTAGCTGCTGGTCTCGACAGTCTATATAGAACAAGGCTGCTTCCAGTCCTAAGCCGTCAGCAGGCCACAGGTGGGCACCTATCTCATAGTTCCAGCTTTTTTCAGGACGATAACCTACTATAGCATCTATATCCTCGCTACCTCCTATACCCATTATACTCATAAGACGCTGCTGCAACACTTCACTGAACATTTGTGTATTATAGCCTCCGGATTTATATCCTTTCGATATATTGGCATACACATTGCCCATTTCCTGTCCGAGGTTATACACAGCTCCGAAACGCGGTAGCAAAGTCAGATGATGACGGTTCAGACGTCCATGGTCATCAATATCTATATTCACATGACGGTAAGGTTCGCCGTCCGTATCATCTATAGTATAACCGGTGTCACAATAACTGTGATAACGTAAAGCAGCGTGTTCATAGTCAAGACGCAGAGCAGCAGTCAGATTAAATCGGCCGACGTGAAGAGTCGACTCATGAGATAGAGCCACACCCCATGTAGGAAGCGTGAAATCGCTATTGAGCGGAAATGAACGTGTATCCCACCTTATAGGATACATAGGATTGGCCTGATTACGATGATTCTCTATAAGACTACTTATACCTGCGTCCTTAAATGTCACCGGAGCCTGCATATTCATCTGTTTGTAAAAACCGAATATTCCTCCTAACCATCCATAAGGCGAATCGCCGCCATGACTGCGTGCCACTATATCCTGTGTCACGGCTGTCTCACGTTGTGCCTGCGTCAAAGTAAAATAGTCAGTCGGCAGAAAATCCTGATCAAGCGTAAGATTATCATTCAGATGCTGTACGCTGGTTACACTTGTCAGAGTATAACGATCATAACTATGGCTTACTGTCAGTCCGTCAGTGAGTGCAAACCGACGGTAATAACATGTGTCGTCGTATGCTATCTCTCCGCTGGCTATATATTCGTATGGATAACCGCTCTGATGCAGCAGACTCGCAGCAAGAGTGTTTATCACACGTACACGCGGACTCACACGCCATTCAGCTTTTACCCGTGCTCCTCCGGAACGCTCGTGATCAACTTCTGCGCCGTTATAATTATTAGTGTATTCGCCGCGTGTATCGGTATAGTTGGCTGAGATACCGATACCGAATTTTTCACTGAGACGTCTGTTAACAGCAGCACGGACACGTAAGCGCAGATGCGTACCGGTCTCGGCTGTCATCTTTATGTTCTGCTGACGCAGTGGTGAGGAAGTCGATATATTAATAAGGCCTCCCATAGTGTTACGTCCGAACAGTGTGGACTGCGGACCGCGAAGCATCTCGACCGAGGAAATATCGGCAAGGTCGAAATCGTAAGCGTTTTTATTGAGTATGGCTACATTATCTACTATTAGTCCGACAGCAGGCTGGTCTATACGGGCACCTATTCCTCTCACATATATTGATGAGGTGATACGCGAGCCGTAATCGGGCATATAGAAATTAGGTACTACATCTGAAATATTGCGCAAGGCCGTAACATTGAGTTGTTCAAGGTCAGCTGCAGTCAGAAGCGTAGCTGCTAAAGGCTGTTCTAACAGACGGTCTTGCTGCTTGACAGCCACAACGTTATACTCCGGCAGTGTGATAGTGTCGCGTGCCGTTGTAATAGGGGGTGTCATAGCAGCACCCGAGGTATAGAATATAGCCGTTAAGGCTGTAAGAGCTGTCGTTGTCTTAGTTTCCATCACTATGCAAAGTTAGTATGCCCTGTGCGCCTGTGCAATCCTCATTATTTATGATTTTTTTGTTACCTTTGCACTGCTTTCCCTCTTTTCTTACGGTTCCGCGCCGCTACGCTCAGAGGCGATTTTCATTCAATTTCACCTTTATCATGAAATCTATCAGAGAATTATATCGAATCGGCACAGGTCCTTCGTCTTCCCATACAATGGGTCCGCGTAAGG
This sequence comes from uncultured Porphyromonadaceae bacterium, assembly GCA_947174735.1. Classification (GTDB taxonomy): domain Bacteria; phylum Bacteroidota; class Bacteroidia; order Bacteroidales; family Muribaculaceae; genus Lepagella. The sequence continues at coordinate 668 of CAMWKC010000365.1, read as the reverse complement.
CCGCCGAGATTTTTCTGGCGCGTCATCCCCGTGCCGCCGCTTACGAAGTCACTCTTTACGGTAGTCTGGCAGCCACCGGTAAGGGTCACATGACTGATGTGGCTATTATTGACGTGCTTGAGCGCTCCGAAATGCCTGTAAATATTATCTGGAAACCTGACGTGTTCCTCCCCTACCATCCTAACGGAATGAAGTTCCGTACCCTTGATGCGATGGGCATACCTTCAGACGAGTGGACCGTTTATTCCGTAGGCGGAGGTGCTATCGAATATGATGGTATGGTGCGAGAAGGTCAGGGCGAAATTTACGATCTTGACACCATGTCGGATATAATGGCCTACTGTGAGCGTACAGGCCGTGCTTATTGGGAGTATGTCGAACAGCGCGAAGGTACAGGCATATATGATTATCTTCATGATGTATGGGAGGCTATGAAAGCATCGGTAGAGCGTGGACTCAATACTGACGGCCGTCTGCCGGGACCGCTCAATCTACGCCGTAAGGCAAGTTCATATTATGTTAAGGCTGAAGGATACCGCGACAATCTCCGCTCACGCGGCCGTGTGTTTGCTTACGCTCTTGCTGTCAGTGAGGAAAACGCTGCCGGCGGTACTATAGTAACCGCGCCTACCTGCGGTTCAAGCGGTGTGGTGCCCGGTGTGCTCTAT
>CAMWKC010000364.1 GCA_947174735.1 uncultured Porphyromonadaceae bacterium | reverse complement strand
CATAAATATATAGTAATACAAGATGAATTGCTCGAAACCGTTTTCATTTTAACTCCCGTTTTGTCTGATGAGCAGATGAAGGAAGCGGTAGTAAAGTTCAGAGACTTTCTTGTGCAGAATGGTGCCGAGATAGTTAATGAAGAGGAATGGGGTCTGCGTAAGCTGGCCTATCCTATCCAGAAAAAGTCGACAGGCTTCTACTGCCTGCTGGAATTCAAGGCTGACCCGACTATCGTCAAGAAGCTTGACACCGCTTATCGTCGTGACGAGCGTGTGATTCGTTTCCTGATTTTCCGTCTCGACAAGTATGCTGTAGAGTATGCCGAGAAGCGTCGCGCCCTGAGAGCAAAGAAAGCAAGTGAAACCCCCGCTGAGGCTCCTGTAGCTGAAGCTGAAGTAAAGCAGGCATAAACCATGGCAGCAAATAGCGAAATCCGTTACCTTACTCCTCTGTCGGTAGACACTAAGAAGAAAAAATATTGCCGTTTCAAACGCAGCGGTATCAAGTATATTGATTACAAGGACCCTGAGTTCCTCAAAAAGTTCCTTAACGAGCAGGGTAAGATACTTCCCCGTCGTATCACAGGTACTTCACTGAAGTTCCAGCGTCGTGTGGCTCAGGCCGTTAAGCGTGCCCGTCACCTGGCTCTTCTGCCCTATGTAACAGACTTGATGAAATAATCATTTTAACAACGACACACAATGAAGATCATACTTAAAGAGAATGTACCCAATCTTGGTTACAAAGACGATATTGTCGAAGTGAAAGATGGTTATGGCCGCAACTATCTTATTCCGCAGGGCAAAGCTATCATCGCATCTTCTGCCGCTCTGAAGCAACTGGCCGAAGACCAGAAGCAGCGTGCACACAAGATTGCTAAACTCAAAGCTGATGCAGAGGCTGCTGCCGCAGCTCTGGAGGGCGTTCGCCTTGTAATCGGTGCTAAGACAAGCGCTACCGGTACAGTATTCGGCTCTGTTAATGCTATCCAGATAGCTGAAGCTCTTGCCAAGTTAGGCCATGAGGTAGACCGTAAGCTTATCTTCCTCAAGGAGCCTGTTAAAGAGGTCGGTGTCTATACTGCTACAATCAACTTCCATAAAGAAGTGGCTAAGGACATCGAGTTCGAAGTAATATCCGAGTAAAAGCTATTATAGCTGCTCTCTCACGATTTATCCACAGAATATAGCTTCGAGCATATATCCCGTAACAGAGCCGTGCCATCTCCGTTGGCACGGCTTATTTTTGTGGACCGAGAGAAGGTTAGATTACTGTTTTTTTCTTAAATTTGCACTCTATATATAGTACAGCCAAAACAGACACCAATGAAATTCAATGTAGCCGGAAAGGCACTCCAGCAGCAGCTGCAGGCCGTCAGCAAAGTCATCAATTCCAAGAATGCCATGGCCATACTCGATAACTTTTTGCTTCGGGTAGAAGGCGACACCCTTTATATAACAGGTAGTGATTCTGAAAACGTAGTGACAGCATCACTCGAAATCATGAACTCCGAGGGTGACGGTATGATAGCTGCCAGCGCCAAAATACTGCTTGACATCATCAAGGAAATATCGGCACAACCAATCACGTTCTGTGTCAATGACAATACTTTTGAGATTGATGTGCGCTTCCTTACCGGCCACTTCAACTTCATGGGTGTGAATCCGCGTGAGTACCCCACCCGTACAGAACATGCTCCGGAAGCTTTGTCGTTTAAGGTTGCTGCCACAGTGATACAGAAAGGTATTGATAAGACAATATATGCTGTCAGCAGCGAACAGATACGTCCTATAATGACCGGTATATTCTGGGATATACATCCCGGTGATATAACCTTTGTAAGCAGTGATACACATAAACTGGTACGCTACATTAACAAAGAATGTGCTCCCGGTATCGAGGCATCATTTATTATGCCTTCAAAACCGGCAGGTATACTTCGCGGACTTCTGAACAAAGAAGATGGTGAAATAGAGGTGACGATGGATACTAAAAGTGCCACGTTCAAATGGGGTGTATATGAACTGTCTTGTCGTTTGATAAAGGGTACTTATCCTAATTATAACAGGGTCATACCTACCTCAAGCCCTTATAAACTGACTGTAGACCGTAGCAGTCTTATCAATGCGTTGCGTCGCGTGTCACTTTTCGCCAGCAAGGCTTCGAGTCTTGTACGTATGGTGATAGACGGATCAGAAATCAAGTTGTCATCACAAGACCTTGACTATGCAACCAAAGCTGATGAAACTGTGGCTGCTGACTATCAGGGTAATCCGCTTACTATAGGTTTCAACGCCGTATATACTATAGAAGTGCTGAATAATCTTCCCGGCGATATGACTCTTATAGAACTCAGCGATCCTGCCCGCCCCGGAGTGTTTCAGCCATTAGTACAGGAAGAAGGGGAGAATATCGTCACTATCGAAATGCCCATGCAGGTGCTTGAATAAGCCATATCATTCAATATCGCTGAAACATGCAGAATAATTTAGGTAAATTGCGACTTGAGCGGCCGCTTATAATCTTCGATCTTGAGACTACAGGCACAAGTATAACCCATGACCGTATTGTGGAAATATCGCTGATAAAGGTGCTTCCCGACTGTCACCGTGAAACAAGTTCACGTCGGCTTAATATTGAGATGCACATAGCTGAATCTAGTAC
>CAMWKC010000363.1 GCA_947174735.1 uncultured Porphyromonadaceae bacterium | reverse complement strand
ATAAGGAGGAGATAGAACGTTTCGCCGCTTCTGTATCTAATCGTAATATCGTTGACATCATAAAGCAAAACTCAGGATTCGGAGCATCGCTTAAACGTAAATTCTCCGGCTTCTTCGGTAAAAAATGAAAAGAAATTAAGAATAATATACTAACAAGACATGAAGCGATTTATAACCCCCCTCCCTCTATGGTCGCTGTTGTGCCTGGTCTTGGTCGCTATCGGTATGACCGGCTGCGGTGACGATTTCAAGCCCGTGGCAAAAGATGATATAGTTCCTTTTAAAAGATTTCTGTATCCGACAGCTTCCGACTCCGTAATCCAAAGTATCGAACGTACATACGATGCAAAAGGTAAGTTAATCGGAACACATGTATATGTCTTCGATGATAGAGACAGAATTCTAACTGATATAGATTCGCTGCCTAATGGTAAAGTTTCGGGCTTTTCAACCACTTACGATATTTACGGAAAACCGCAACTGACACTTGCCGGAGACTCTCATCCTTTCAAAGGTAAGATAAGTTACGAGCGTGACGGAAAATTGTCGAACATTATCTATAATCCAGACTCTGCGTCAGGTGGATACCCAAGGACAGAATTCGTTTATACCACTGTCGGAGATGGTTATAAAGTGCCCAAACAGAGAATTGACTGGAGAAGCTCTAAAATAAAAGAAAGTGTCACTGATTATTATTATAATAAGGATACACAGAAGCCAGTTCTTTCCGGAATAAGGGTTACACAAGACCGTGATGTTAAGGAAGTGACTTATAACGATGATGGAACTATACAGTCAGTCAAGATAAGTAAATGGAATAAAAAGAAAACTAACCTTAATCTTATGGATTATAAATGGTATAAATACGAAAAGGACCCTCTTGGCCATTGGATTAAGGCGGAAGTAGTTAATAGTAAGAAAGTATTTAAAACTATTAAGCGTGAATATACGACACCCGGAAGCGTTCTGGCTACAAAGACTGCCGAAATCAATGTCAAATATACCAATGACAGTAATGTCGGTTTTCTAAAGAATTATTGGAATAGTATTCTGTATCGCTTTGCTCTTGTAGATGCAAAGTCAAACGCTCCGTCATGGGTACTGTATCTTCTGATTCTGGCTCTGACCGGAGTGTATATGTGGATAGCTATACGATGGTTTTTGGCAAATACAGAGACTCTCGATGAATGGCGACCATATAGAAAAGGTAGGATGGAAAGGCTCTGGATGTTCAATAAGGAACCTTACATTAATGTGCTTATACTCACAGGCTGCCTCATAGTTTCTTTTTTTGCAGCTATGGCAACTCTAATAGCAGTCGGCTTACTGGCCTATGGTATACTTTGGCTATTCAAGATTCTTCTGATTGTACTCGTGTGGGTAGGTTATATAGCGCTTATATTAGCCATTATCTTTTTCTTTGAAAACTGGATATACGCAATAATATTCGGAATCGTAAGCGGTCTTATCATTCTTAACAAAGAAGCTATAGCAAAAGCAGGCCAACTCTCTGTCGACTGGGGTTTCGATTTCATGAACAATCTCAATTTCTTTGACTGGACTCTATATATATTCAAGGATCTTTGGGATGTGCTTCTTATCGTGTTTGTCGGCCCTGCCGTTATCTTTATGGCTATAGCCGCTCTGCTTATAATATTTATGGGTATACTTATGGGTATTGAATGGCTGGTGATGAAAATATACGATATCCGGCGTCCGTGTCCTTCCTGCGGTTCTACCAAGGGCTTTGAGTATATGGTCGATAACTACCATGTGCATCCGGTAGGACTTCATCCGGGCATTTACGGAATTTTCCACCAAACCAATCCTGACACCTATAGACAGCTTCCTACCATGATTTTCAATGGTAAGGCCAAGCTGAAACGCCGTTGTAAGAATTGTAAGAATCTGGAGAAACATACAGGGAAAAAATCGTTCGGTACGGAGAAACACATCGGTATCGTAGGTCATCGTTCTTCAGGTAAGACTTATTTCCTTTATTCCGAGCTCGATCTTATAACCCGTAAGACCAAGGCAACTCAGACTGATACTACTCCGGACACCGAGATACAAGCTATAGCTGACCGTATTAAGAAAGGGGCTAATGTACAGACCGATCAGCGTCAGTGGTTCAAAGCCGTTCAGCTTATGCTACCACGCAAACTCTCACCTGTTCCATGGCATCTGTTCTTCTATGATGTCGCAGGTGAAAACTTTGATACAAATGTGTCACGCACTCCTACTGCCTTGGAGTTTTATAAGAATGTCGAATCGATAGTATTCATCATCGACCCGTCAATGGTAGATCCCCTTATGCCAGGTATAAGTCCGAAAGCAAAGGCATGGATAAAGGCACGTAATGAGTCGGAACATTCCTCACCGGCAAGCACCTACTCACGGTTGACTTCTATCCTTGAGGAACATGGACGGAAACTGAAGAATATAAACTTCTTCTTCCTTCTGACCAAAAGCGATCTCGGTTATCTTGACGGAAAAACACCGAGACAGTACATCGAAGAGGAATTAGGTCTGAGTGAGACTGTAAACCAGGCTACCAACAAGTTCAAGAATGTGGACTTCGGCGTGACAACAGTTAAGAACCTCACCGATCCGAAAACACTGAAGGAGATACTTGCTAAATTAGGTGTAGATATATAATTTTGTATAGGTC
>CAMWKC010000362.1 GCA_947174735.1 uncultured Porphyromonadaceae bacterium | reverse complement strand
TAGAATAGAAGTTTCCTAAACTTTAGATAGGGGTTCGATTCCCCTCGGAGGTACTATCGCGTCGCGGGCAGCAGGTGCTGTCCGTCAGGAAATAATAGTCACTTGAGAAGTGGGAAAATTTACGCAATATAAAGTTCAGCTGGCCAGTCTGCCTGACGGCCATCATGAGCAGGATTTTGAGTGTGGAACTGAATTCTTCAAGAATATGGAGAATCCGGAGGTCATATCCAGCGATGTTAAAGTGCACATGGACCTTGACAAGAAGAATGATGCATACGAATGCACCTTCCATTGCAAAGGTACTCTACAGGTGCCTTGTGACCGCTGTCTTGATCCGCTCGATCTGGAAGTCGACTCTGACTATCATATCACAGTGCGCTACGGCGAGGATTATGATGATGTTTCAGACGAACTGCTGACCATACCGTACAGTGACACGTATCTTAACGTGGCCTATATGCTCTATGATACAATAGTCCTGAGCATACCTCTGCGTCATGTGCATCCTATGGGTAAGTGTAACCGGGCTATGGCAGCGGCATTGCACAAACATCATGCCGGCGCTGAAGATGATGAGGAGCTCGATGAAGCACTTGATGCTGTCGACAACGAGTCGACAGACGACTGAGAAACTTCGTAATGCTCCGGTTTCAGGAACAGTAGACGCACACCGGTGCGTCTGCCTGTTACTCCTACGCATATAATATAATAAGACACTCACAACAAAAACAAATTAAAAAACAATAAACAGAAATGGCACATCCTAAACGTAGACAGTCACATACCCGTACAGCCAAACGTCGTACACACGACAAAGCCCTTATCCCGACACTGGCCATCTGCCCTAACTGCGGCGCCTGGCATGTTTATCACACTGTATGCGGCGAGTGCGGCTACTACCGCGGCAAGCTTGTAATCGAAAAAGCCGAAGTCTAAGCCTGGCTGATCCTCTCCGGCCCGCAGGGGTCCGGAGCTGCTACCTGTTCACTACGTTCGCGCCAGTGCTGCTGCAACGGCGGCGCCTCACGGCGTGAACAGTTTTCATTATACCTATACGGCAACAAACCCCTATCAACTCTCACCAACACTCACAAGTCATGCTTAATGCAAAAATAAGCGCCATAGCCTCATACGTCCCTGACGATATACTCGACAACGACATGCTCTCCAGAATGGTCGATACCAACGACGAGTGGATAACCACCCGTGTCGGCATTAAGGAGCGCCGTATCCTTCATGAGGAAGGTAAAGGTTCGGGTTATCTCGGTATCAAGGCCGTAGAAAAGCTGCTGCACGACTATGGAGTGGAGGCCGACCGGATAGATCTGCTCATCTGCGCCACTTCCAATCCTGACTACCGTTTTCCCTCGACCGCTTCGGTCATTGCCCATGGCTGCGGTCTGAAAAATGCATACGCTTACGATATACAGGCAGCATGTGCTGGTTTCATCGTAACTCTGCAGGCAGCACGTGCCTACATACAGGCCGGACTGTATAAAAAGATTCTGGTGGTCTGCGCCGAGAAAATGTCGAGTATGACCGACTATCAGGACCGTGCCACCTGCCCGCTGTTCGGCGATGCCGCTGCTGCTGTACTCGTCGAACCTACCGAAGAGGAGTTGGGTATAGTAGACGGTGAGTTCCATATCGACGGAAGCGGTCTCCCTAATCTGCTGATGAAAGCCGGCGGTTCGGTAAAGCCCGCTTCACATGATACTGTCGATGCCCGCGAGCACTATATCTATCAGGAGGGTCGTGTTGTTTACAAGCACGCTGTGCGTGATATGCTGTCGTCGACATTGTCGGTGATGAAACGTAATAACCTTACTGTTGAGGAAGTAGACTGGCTTGTGCCTCATCAAGCCAATCTTCGTATTATCGAAGCGGTAGCCGGACGTACTAAAATAGATCCTGCCAAAGTACTGGTCAACATACAGCACTATGGAAATACATCGGCTGCTTCGATACCGCTGTGTCTCGATGAATTCAAATCACGTCTCAAAAAGGGTGACAAGGTACTTATGACGGCTTTCGGGGCCGGATTCACATGGGGTGCTATGTATCTGATATGGGCTTTTGATACCAAATAAGAGCAACCATCATTATGAGTAAAGCCACGGTCGGCATCCTGTCATGACAGGATGCCGACCGTGGCTTTTAAACCCATTGTACTGCTGGGGCGTTTTAATTATGTTATTAAACCACGCATATTATGGAAGAAGAAATCAAGACCACCCCCGAAGTACAGCACAGAGCAGGCTTCGTTAATATAGTAGGTAATCCTAATGTAGGCAAATCGACACTGATGAATGACCTTGTCGGTGAACGTATATCTATTATCACTTCAAAGGCACAGACCACACGTCACCGTATTATGGGTATAGTCAATACACCGGAATACCAGATTGTTTATTCGGATACCCCCGGTGTACTTAAACCTAAATATAAGTTACAGGAGTCGATGCTGGAGTTTTCAGAAGGTGCCCTTACAGATGCGGATATACTGCTTTATGTCACCGACGTAGTGGAAGACCCTGAGAAAAACAAAGACTACCTTGACCGTGTGGCTAAGGAGAATATTCCGGTACTTTTAGTTATTAATAAGGTGGATTTACTTAAGAATAATGAAGAGCTGGAGAAGATTGTTGAGGCATGGAAAGCCCGTCTGCCTAAGGC
>CAMWKC010000361.1 GCA_947174735.1 uncultured Porphyromonadaceae bacterium | reverse complement strand
ACTGGCCTCTTTCTTCAGGATGTTTAGCGAAAAATTCCTCGATACGTTCCTTACGGTTTACACCGCCGAAGAATTTCTGTACCTTTATTTTGCGCTGCAGCTGCATCAGACCGTAGAAGAAGGCTTCAGGACGCGGCGGACAGCCGGGGATATATACATCGACGGGCAGCACTTTATCCACACCCGGTAACACACAGTAACTGTTTTTGAACGGACCGCCGGATACGGCACAACCACCGCAGGCTATCACGTATTTAGGTTCGGCAAGCTGATCATAAAGACGTAGCAGTGCAGGCACCATACGGTGCACGATAGTACCCTGCACCATTATGTAGTCAGCCTGACGCGGTGAGTTACGTGCCACCTCGAAGCCGAAACGGGCCATATCATAGCGGGCAGCTCCAAGACTCATGAACTCGATAGCGCAACAGCTTGTGCCGAAAGTCAGAGGCCACAACGAATTTGACAGACCCCAATTGATAAGCTGGTCCAGCTTTCCGACCATCACGTTGGTACCGCTGGCATTCAGTTCCTCTACCAGTTTGTCAATATATTCATTATCCTTGAAGTCCTCATGCTTCATGCTTTTGATCTTCACTTCCATTTCAGCGCTCCTTTCCGCCATGCGTATGCAAGGCCCATGATGAGTACAAACATAAAGATTCCGATACAAAGCAGACCTTTAGGTCCCATACCTCGGGTGACTACCGCCCAAGGGTAGAGAAAGACTGTCTCGACATCGAAAATAAGAAACAGAATCGCAAAGATGTAATAGCCGGCCTTGAATTGTATCATCGACTCTCCGCGTGTCGGTATACCGCACTCGTAAGTCTCCGATTTCTTCACCGAGTATGACTTCGGCGAAATCAATTTGGCTATCAGCAAGGCCGCGAACACCAGACCTATACCGGTCAGCGTAGCTGTCACGGCAAGGGTGTTATTGCCTATCTCTAATAGTAGATTCATATTAATATGTTGTATTTTAGTTGATTACCTTAATTTCGATGTCAAATGCCCTGACCTCATTCAACAATTTGTTGCAAAGATATTTAAAAATTCTTAAAGCAGCAAAAAATTTTCTAACACTCTTTTCGATTAGCCGATATGTTTTACAACTACCTTTTTGTCACAATAACAGGGCAGGAGCCTAACCTATCTCCCGCCCTGTTATTACACTATGTCAGCATATATCCCCTAAAAGGGATATATTTGCTTTATTGTTTATCATTACCCGGAAGCGGAAGTATAACCGAACCGGTAAAATGTCCCTTGTATTGACTTGCCACTTCATAGTCTATGACAAAGTCTGTCATACGGTCGCCGACAGTGCTTACCGAAATACTATTGAATGTAAACGGGGGTATAGGCTGAAGTGCTCCGCCTTCAAGATATTCCGGAATAATATCACTACCGCTCATACGATAGCCGTTAGGAGTCCATTCCACCTTAAGACCCTTCACTACCACAGCAACAAGCTCACGACCCATCTCTTCGGCAAAACGAGCGTTGTAGATTACCATATCCGCAGTCATGGTCTGTGTGTCCATAACAGTGCGGTATAGCATCTTGTCGTTGGTATAAGTTTTGGTCTCACCAGCCATTTCATAGGTGGTCTCTGTCTTACCGCCCATATAGGCTTCAGTATTAAATGTACGTACCGAGTAAAGGTCACCTACATTATATGAGAACGCTACAACGGGGAGTTCACGATAATTTAATACGCCTCCTTTGATACCGGGTATAACCTGTGTCGTATAATATTTACGGTTGGTAAGCATACCTGTAAGGCTTAACGGCATACCGTCTACTGTAGCGGAGGCATCTTTGAATTCTATCATTTCACCTCCGTCACTGGCATAACCACTGGTAAAACGAGTCGGAGAAGTGGTAAAATTATAGGCAGTGTTATTCCAGGTCAGACCCGATGCACTTACCTCTACCGTGACAGCTACAAGATCGTAACGCAGCTGATAGGTAGCCGGCGATACGTGGGCCGGACGGTCACCGCTCAGCGGAGTATAAAGATTGTAGACAGGATACGAGGTGGTGTACGTCGATTCTGAATCGTTCTTGTTACACGAGGCAGCAGCCGCCAGTATAGCAGCCGCACCTAAGGCGCACATAAATCTGTTTGTTTTCATTTCTGATGTATGGTTATTATTGATTTTATTTAAATTCAAAAACTGGATTAAATATAGCTGACCACCATGTTCTTATAATTTCACAGTCAGTGTGGCCCCTATTTCACGGGTTTTGGCACGTTGCACAAATTCGTTTCCCATAGAAACGAAATAAAACGTATCATAGTGTGTAGCTGTCAGATTCCGCCCCCATACACTCAGACTCACTATACCTGCCTCGGCAGTAATCTGTGCACCTGGCAACAGATAAAACGGCTGACGCTGTGTGTTTGCTTCGTTCCAGTATATATCACCTGTGCCGCGAAGATTCACTTCGGCTGTCAGACTTTTTATAATTTTGTCCGGCCAGTTATGGTTATATATACCTTGCACGAAAAGTGTATTGGCTGGTACGTATGGCAGTCTCTTGCCGGCATAGTCTTCGCGCCCGTCGTGAAAGCGAACGAAACGTGCCTCTGTCAGTCCGTAACTGGCTGTCAGATTCCAGTCAGCAGCCGGTTGCCAGTGTATGGTCAATTCAGCGCCCATACTGCGTGTCTGTCCGGCAT
>CAMWKC010000360.1 GCA_947174735.1 uncultured Porphyromonadaceae bacterium | reverse complement strand
GTATTATGTTATGGGAATAACTGCTCTACTTATACCGGATATGTTGGAACGATACAGGAATAAAGCTCGCTTTGCTCGCCGGGAACATCACCGGTAGAGAGAACACAGAACAACGCAGGAACTGAATTCACAGAACTATCACAGGAACTTTATTTATAAACCTCGGATAGGAACCTCGAGTAGGAGGCGCGGATATAAATTTATGAAAATCAGTATTCCTGCCAGGAGGTAATGCTGACTGACTCGACAGGACGTGCTACGAAGGCTTTTACGAAGGCAAGAGCCAGACGTGCGTTGGTCAGCAGAGGTATATTGTGATCAATGGCATGACGACGTACACGGTAACCGTTGGTCAATTCGCGTTTAGTGTGATTCTTTGGTATGTTTATCACCAAGTCAACAGTGTGATCACCGATAATGTCGAGTACTGACAGGCCTTCCTCGTCGGGCCAGCATACCTGTGTGGATTTCACGCCATTTTCAGCAAGGTAAGCAGCAGTACCGGGAGTAGCATAGATCTTGTATCCGTGTGAATCAAGCAGACGACAAGCCTCAAGCATATCAACCTTTGCACGAGCATCACCCGAGCTTACAAGCACACCCTTCTTCGGCACGTGGTGACCTACCGAAATCATTGCGTTGAGAAGAGCCTCGTCGAAATCATGGCCTAAGCAGCCAACCTCACCTGTAGAAGCCATATCCACACCTAATACGGGGTCAGCCTTATGCAGACGTGCGAAAGAGAATTGCGAAGCTTTAACACCGATATAGTCAATGTCGAATGTCGATGTATCAATTACTCCGGGTTTCTCACCAAGCATAATGCGTGTGGCAGTCTCGATGAAATTCTTTTTGAGTACCTTACTTACGAAGGGGAATGAACGCGAGGCACGGAGATTACATTCTATTACCTTCACATAGTTATCTTTGGCAAGATACTGGATATTGAAGGGGCCTGATATGTTGAGTGCTTCAGCAATACGGGCACTGATACGCTTGATACGGCGTGCAGTGGCCATGTATATTTTCTGAGCAGGGAATACGAGAGTGGCATCACCGGAATGAACACCGGCATACTCCACATGCTCTGAGATAGCATATTCCACAATCTGACCGTTGCGGGCCACAGCATCAAACTCTATCTCTTTAGCGTTCTGGAGGAATTCAGACACCACAACCGGATATTCCTTCGAAACCTTGGCAGCCTGACTGAGGAAACCGTGCATCTGCTCATAGTCGTAGCAAACATTCATAGCCGCACCCGAAAGCACATAGCTCGGACGAATAAGCACCGGAAAACCGACTTCCTTAACGAAGTCATGTATTTCCTCCTCGGTAGTAAGCTCCTTCCAGCGGGGCTGGTCAATGCCAAGCTGGTCGAGCATGGCCGAGAATTTATGACGGTTTTCGGCACGGTCAATAGATACGGGTGATGTTCCCAATACGGGCACATGACGGCGATAAAGCTTCATAGCGAGGTTATTGGGTATCTGACCACCAACACTCACGATCACACCGCGCGGCACCTCAAGATCGATAATGTCCATGACACGCTCAAAACTGAGCTCATCGAAATAGAGGCGGTCACACATATCATAGTCGGTCGATACGGTCTCAGGATTATAGTTAATCATCACAGCCTTGTAACCGAGCTGACGGCAGGTAGCAGCAGCATTAACCGAACACCAGTCGAACTCTACCGAGCTACCGATACGATAGGCACCCGAGCCAAGCACTATTATATTATTGTGTGAAATCAGGTCGTAAGGAATAGCGTTCTCTTTAGCGTCATAAGTGACATAGAGATAATTGGTCAGTTCAGGATATTCCGAAGCTACCGTATTTATACGGCACACTTTAGGAGTGACGTTAAGTTCCTTGCGACGACTACGTACGCGGAGCACATCAGCTTCCATATTACCTTTAGGATTCTCTACCAGACGGGAAATCTGGAAATCGGAGAAGCCGAGACGCTTGGCTTCGAGAAGGGTCTCGCGGTCGAGATCATCCACTTTGCCACCATGCTTACGCAGCTTATCGGCAAAACGTACGATGTTAGCAAGACGTTCGATAAACCATATATCTATCTTGGTAAGTTCAGCCACACGTTCAGGAGTATAGCCTTCCTCCAGTGCCTGAGCTATAGCGAAGATGCGCATATCGGTAGGATGAGTGAGCGCATAATCGAGGTCATCGACGTGAATATCATTGTTACCTACAAAACCGTGCATGCCCTGCCCTATCATTCGGAGACCCTTCTGGATAATCTCCTCAAATGATTTACCTATGGACATAATCTCGCCTACCGACTTCATTGATGAACCGATCTCGCGGTTGACGCCTATGAATTTCGAGAGGTCCCAGCGCGGAATCTTAACAATCATGTAATCCACATCAGGAGCTTTTGCAGCCGAATTGGGTGTACCGGGCTCACCTATCTGGTCGAGTGTATAACCGAGAGCAAGTTTAGCAGCGACGAAAGCAAGCGGATAACCCGAGGCCTTTGATGCCAAGGCCGACGAACGGCTCAGACGGGCATTAATCTCGATGATGCGATAATCGTTGGTCTCAGCGTTGAAAGCAAACTGGATGTTACACTCTCCTACTAGACCGATGTGACGTACACCGCGAACGGCTATTTCCTCAGGCTTCTTTATCTGTTCGGGAGACAGAGATACTATCGGTGCCCCTACGATACTTTG
>CAMWKC010000359.1 GCA_947174735.1 uncultured Porphyromonadaceae bacterium | reverse complement strand
GAGACAATGCCTAACCACGACGTTGTCATCAACGGCAGCTACACGGTAAACAGCTATGAAGTTCTCTTTGTAGTCAACGGTGAGACCATTGAGACACGCAGTGTTGAATATGGCTCCGTTATTGAGGCACCCGAGATGCCGGAGCGTGAAGGCTATACCTTCAGCGGCTGGCTGAACCTGCCTGAGACGATGCCTGCTCAGAGTATGGAAATTGTAGGTAACTATCATCCCAACCTTTATACAGCAACCTTCATTATTGACGGTGAAGTGTTGGAGAATGTAAGTGTGGAATATGGCTCACTTATTCCTGTTCCTGTCGTTCCTGAGAAGGATGACTACACTTTCAGTGGTTGGAGCAACCTGCCCGAGACGATGCCTGCGCACGATATCGAGGTAACAGGTAACTACATCTACAGTCCTGATATCTTCAAGGCTGTGTTTGTAATTGACGGTGAGATCTTCGAGACTCTGACTCTTGAGCCGGGTGATGCAATTACCGCTCCCGCGGCACCTGAGAAGGAAGGTTATACCTTTGCTGGTTGGCAGGATGTACCCGAAACAATGCCTAATCACGACGTTGTCATTATGGGTAGCTACACGGTCAATAGCTATAAGGCAGTCTTTATGATTGACGGTAAGGTTGTCGAAACTCTGAGTGTGGAATACGGCGCAGTTATCAACGCACCTGCCGCACCCGAGAAAGAGGATTATACTTTCAACGGTTGGAGTAACCTGCCTGAGACGATGCCTGCGCACGATATCGAAATAACAGGTAGCTATACCTATAGTCCTGATATTTTCCAGGCAGTCTTCATGATTGACGGTGAGACCTACGCTACAATCCATGTAGAATGTGGCGATCCTGTTGAGCTTCCCGCCGAACCTTTCAGAGAGGGTTATACCTTCAGTGGCTGGCAGGATATACCGGAGGAGATGCCTCATCATGATGTTGTCATCACCGGTACCTTTACAGTTAATACTTATACAGTTATCTTCATGATAGGTGACGAGGTTATCGATACTCGCAGAGTAGATTATGGTGCATCTATCGAGGTTCCTGAAGTATCCGAGAAGGAAGGTTACACCTTTGAAGGCTGGACCGATGTACCGGCAAGTATGCCTGCAACAGACCTTGTTATTAGTGGCAGTTACAAGGCTAACTTATATCGTCTGTTAATTTATCTTGACGGTTCAATATATCTTGACGAGGAACTTGCATACGGCATGGAAATTGTAGTACCTGAACCGGAAGTACCGGATGGTATGCAATTTGATGGTTGGGATATCGAGATACCGGAGACAATGCCTGCCCACGATATAATTGTTTACGGTACGCTGTCAGTATTATCATGGGTAGATATTATCGCTGCCGAAGATAATGACTCGCTTACGATATATGATCTCAATGGCACCTTACTCTTTAAGGATGCAAAAGTAGACGAGGTAAAAGATCAGCTCACTCCCGGAGTTTACATTATCAACGGTCATAAGGTAATGGTAAAATAACCCCGGACAGGATAACTGATTCCCTGTGTTATTAAGGGTCAGCGTAGCCGGAAACGGCTACGCTGACCAATTCTAAAAAAGAATTTTTATCCAAGTAATCTAACAACAATAACATCTTATGCTAACATCAATTCGGCAGAAGCTGATTCTCGCATCGTGTACGTTGCTTCCCGCCTTTACGGCAGGAGCAGCTGTACTGAGCGTTGAAGACGCTAAGGATGTCGCCGCTGATTTTTTTCAGTCAGGTGATGTCCACCGGTTGGCCGACAGGGATGCGTTTACCCTTGTCTATACGGCCACCGATGATGCCCTGAATCCGGTCTGTTACGTATTCAATGCGAAAGACGGTCAGGGATTCGTGATAGTATCGGCCGAGGATAACACTCTGCCGGTAATCGGCTACTCCTATACTTCGGTATGGAATGCCGATGCAGCTCCGGCAGCGGCTACAGGTATGCTCTCGACACCGGTATTATCCGTCTATGGCGGCAGCTCAATGGCTCATGCCCCCCGTATGGGAGCAGCATCGAGTCAGAAGCTCCTTACTACTCCCACATGGAGTCAGGAGGCACCGTTCAACAACAACATACCTAACCGTCGTCTGACAGGCTGTGTCGGAGTCGCACTTGCCGAAATTATGAAATATCATAGTTTCCCGGCTTCGCGTCCTGTTTCTCTGATTAGCGACGGTCAGTCTTCTGACTACGCATGGGGGACAATGCGTAATGACAACTACCGCAGCGGTTACACAGCTGAAGAGGCAGACGCTGTAGCCACTCTGGTTGCTGACGCTGCCATTGCCATCGGTACTGATTTCGGTATGTCGAGCTCAAGTGCCTTTGAGGTAAAGGTACCTTACGCCTTGAGCTCAATGTTCGGTTATGATGCCGGCGTATCCTATAAGAAGCGCTCGGAACTTGACAGAGCTACCTGGGACGATGTAATCGTAGCTGAGATTGACGCAAACCGTCCTGTACTCTATTGCGGTCAGGATGTGTCAGCCGGTCATGCTTTCGTATGCGATGGCTACGAAATACGCGAAGTTCCCTACTTCCATATCAACTGGGGCTGGGGAGGTTCAGCAGACGGTTACTATGCTTCCGATGCCCTGAACCCTGTTGTCAGCAAAGCTCATCATTATAATGACCTGATGACTATTGTCTACAACATCAAACCTGCTACCAATACTCTCGTAT
>CAMWKC010000358.1 GCA_947174735.1 uncultured Porphyromonadaceae bacterium | reverse complement strand
TCCCTCGGCGATAACTCCGCGTGTGGCCGGTAACGGAGCGTCGACACCTTTTGCATGGCAGTCATCTTCTATTTATTTCAATTTCCTGTCCATGCCGGAAAGTGCCAACCGCCTTGGTATCTTCTTTAAGGCAAAATTTACGGGTGGCAGCAATTCATTTCATGTGTCGCATGTCTACGGTAAATACAGAGGACTGACAGTAGGTTATACAAATTCCTCTTTTACAGACGGTGCTGCACAGCCTATGACTATTGACAGTGAAGGACCTAATGGTTATCCCAGCCTGTCGCTATTCACTCTTTACTGGCAGCAGCGGTTCGGACATGGGTTCTCAGGTGCTCTCGGCATTGATGCTCCTTCCGCTTCTCTGACTGTTGATGCCACTACGGAAAATGTCAGTCAGCGCGTACCGGCTATACCTCTGTATTTACAATATGCATGGGATAATCGTAGGTCTCACGTTCGTCTGTCCGGTCTGTATCGTCCGCTTCAATATCGTAATCTTAAAGCCGAAGTCAATCATACCGTCAGTGGAGCGGGCATACAGCTGTCAGGTATGGCGCATATTGCCGGACCGTTGTCTGTACAGTATAATGCTGTTTACGGTAGCGGAATATCAACATACTTGCAGGATGATAACGGTATAGGTCTCGACGCTGTGGCCATACGTGACGAACCCGGCAAGATGAAAGCTGTCAGAGCTATGGGACTTACAGCAGGTCTGAACTGCGTTTTCAGTCCGAAAGTTTCGGCAAATGTAAGTTACAGCCACCTTACAAACTGGCTTCCTGATGATGCCGCTGTCGAGGCAAACACTTATCGTTACGGTGACTATGCGGCAGTCAATGTGCTGTATGCTTTTAATAAGTTTATTGCTGCCGGCATAGAGTATGATTATGGTCATCGTATGAGCGTCAGCGGCACAGGACTGCATACAAATCGTCTGCAGGCACAGATGTCGGTGACGTTCTGACAAACCGGATGTCAGAACGGGACATCCCCTTTTGCTAACAGTATGCCTGAGGATATAACACCGACAGTGAGCAGTACTGAGGTAACGACGTCGGCCGGAGTGAAACGCAATGTGCCTTCGGCACGACGTTCGTGCCTTGCCTTGAGATAAAAGCCTATACCGGCCAGATAAAATACCGAGCTGAAGAGAAAGAGTTTTATGCCTCCGGCATATATCATCCACAGACAGTAGGCGACGCAAAGTCCTGACACAATACGGCAACGTAACAAATGTTGGCGGTTTTGAAGCCCGAGATTTCCGGGTCGCAGAGTGAGTTTGAACAGATACATGCCTCCCGACAAGTAAGCGGGTAGAATCATTACGCCCGTAATGACGAGGGCAGCCATATACACATCGTCGGCTACCATTACCATTATCAGAAAACATTCCATCACAACGCTTGACACAAACAGACCGAAGGCCGGCATACCGTGACGGTTAAGGCGTAGGAAAGAGCGTGGAAATATCTTTACCTGTGCTGCTTCGTAGGGCACCTGTGCGCAAACTAATGTCCAGGCTAACCAGCCGCCGAGCAATGACACGATGACGGCCAGTATAACGAAATAGTATGCCCATGCTCCGCAGAGGTTATGCAGCACGTAGGCTACCGAAGGATTGTCGAGACCGGCTAACCGGGCGCGTGTGGCTACACCGTAACATAGCATAGACACCAACACATACAGCAACCATGCTGTAAAAAAGCCTGTGACAGTGGCTTTACCGACGTCACGCGAACGTTTGGCACGTGCTGACATCATCACTGCGCCTTCGATACCTATGAAACACCACAGTGTTACCATCATGGTGCTTTTAACCTGTGTCCACAACGATGAGGTATCGGCGAGTTCGTCGAGATAATTCAGCTGGAAAATTCCGAGATGTATATTAAGACAGAGAATTATTACTATAAGAGCTATCGCAGCTACTTTTACAATAGCTAATATGTTGTTGAGAATACGGGCTGTGCGTATACCTCCGGCCACAAGAAAATACATCAGCCATATCAGTCCTGTACCGAATATCAGTGTTGGCCAGCGGTGAGGTAGCAATGCCGGAAAGAAAGCGCCGAAACTGTCATTAAGCATCACGGCGTAAGCTACGTTGGCAAATGCTGTACAGAGCCAATAACCCCATGCTATGTTAAAACCGGCGAAGTTACCGAATCCTTCTTTGGCATATTGATATATACCGGCATTCAGTTCCGGACGTCGGTCGGCTAATATCTTGAAAGTAGCCACTAACAGCAACATTCCCGCTGCTGTTATTACCCACGACAGTGCTACGGCTCCCGGTCCGGCGCCGATTGCAAGGTTCTGGGGTATGTTATACAATCCTGAACCTACCATCATGCCGAAGATAATGCCGACAAGAGCACCGAATCCTAATTTCTTATTATTTTCTTCCATTTGTGAGTTATTATCGTCGGACCGTCACGGCCCGTAATATGCGGTAAATCTGAAACTGACTGCAAAATTACTTAAAAAACTGCATATAGGTCTTTCTTCACCTTTAGCTTTAAATATTTTTAATTTTGACAGACTTCGATATAGTATAAATGATTAATTTTGTAAATCTGCTTAACAAAAGTGTTTCATCAGGACAATTAATGTAGTAAAGAATTTATTATGACAGGTATTATTCGTTTTATAATGAGTTGTGCTGCTGTTATAGGCAGTATGTCGGTGACGCAGGCC
>CAMWKC010000357.1 GCA_947174735.1 uncultured Porphyromonadaceae bacterium | reverse complement strand
GAGCTTCAGCTCGTCTCAATCCCTCCCCCGGCTTCCTAAAGCAGCCTCCTGGTTCCGTGCGCGAGCTTCAGCTCGTCTCAATCCCTCCCCCGGCCTCCTAAAGCAGCCTCCTGGTTCTGTGCGCGAGCTTCAGCTCGTCTCAATCCCTCCCCCGGCTTCCTAAAGCAGCCTCCTGGTTCCGTGCGCGAGCTTCAGCTCGTCTCAATCCCTCCCCCGGCCTCCTAAAGCAGCCTCCTGGTTCTGTGCGCGAGCTTCAGCTCGCCTCCACTCTCATCACAAGAAAAAAATTTTTGCACTCTCCAAAAAAATAACTAACTTTGCACGCCAATTCAGTGGGATCGCGACCTACTGAGCCCCCATTTTAATTTAACTGCAGAAAAATTAAACAAAATGAAAGAGAAAATCCATCCTGCCAACTACCGTGAAGTAGTATTCAAGGATATGTCAAACGACGAGATATTTATCACCCGCTCTACCGTTGCTTCACGCGAAACAATCGAAATCGACGGTAAGACATATCCACTCGTAAAGCTTGAGATCACCAGCTCATCACACCCCTTCTTCACCGGCAAACAGAAACTCGTCGATACCGCCGGTCGCGTCGACAAGTTCCGCAGCCGCTACGGCAACCGTAATAAGAAGTAATAATCTCTCGCCTTCAGGCAGGCTATACATAATAACCCCCGGATCCTCCTTTCGGACGGACCCGGGGGTTACTGTTTCTTATCTTTTATTCAAGAAAACACAGTATTATCAACTGTGCCACTATCACACGCATAAACATCGTAAGCGGGTATACCGTTGAGTAGGCAACAGCCGGAGTATCATTGTTAGCCACCTTATTAGCGTATGCCAATGCCGGAGGGTCAGTATAATTACCACTCATCATACCTAAAATGGTAAGGTAATTTATCTTATATTTGCCACGAGCTATGATACCTACTACTAACAGCGGAATTATCGTAATTATAAGACCATATCCTACCCACGTAGCACCACGTACACAGAATACTGTCTCGGCAAAGTTCTTACCTGCCGCTATACCTACCGAAGCAAGGAAGAGACAGATACCTATCTCGCGTAGCAACAGATTAGCGGAAGAATTAGTATAAGTGACAAGATGGAATTTATGTCCGTAGGCACTTATAAGTATAGCCACCACAAGCGGACCGCCGGCCAGACCAAGCTTCATAGGCACCGACATACCCGGAAACTGCAACGGTATGCTACCTACAAGTATACCTAAGAATATACCTATGAACATCGTCACGAGATTAGGCTCGTTAAGACGCTTCATCGAGTTACCTAAGCGACTGGCCAATCTGTTGATATCGTCAAGTTTACCTACTACCGTAAGACGGTCGCCCATCTGAAGACGGAGGTTTGAAGCTGCCACTAGATCGACACCGGCACGATTGACACGGGTAACATTAAGTTTATAAGCCGAGTGAACACGCAATGAACCTAACTTCACACCATTATACTCGGTCTTAGTTACCAATATACGCCTTGACACTACAGGACCCTTGTCCATCTCCCACTCCTTATCTACCTTAGGTCCGAGAAAACGGTTGAATATCTCCTCATCTTGTAGAGAGCAAACCACAAGTATCAGATCACCTAACTCTATAGTATCTTTACTTGTAGGTATAATAACATTTCCGTCAGGCTTCTCTATACGCGAAATTACGAAATTAGACGAAATCAAAGTATGTAGCTTACTGATACTCAATCCCTGTACCAAATCATTAGTCACCTTATAAGTTACTATATGGGGTGCTAAAGTAGAGTCGGTACGCTCCTTTTCAAGCTCCTTTATCTCATGGTCAACATTGATTTTGAATATCAGCTTTATGAGAATCATAGTCACTATTATACCGACCACACCCAACGGATAGGCAGCCGCATAACCCATCGACATCTGCTGTGATATATCATAAGCATTATCATTAACCTGTAGCACCGTCTGCTGTGCCGCACCGAGACCCGGAGTATTGGTCACTGCACCGCTCATCACGCCCACAAGCTGATCTATAGTAGTGTTACCATCCGCTCCACCCTGAAGCCAGTATATAGCTAACATCACTACGACATTAAGGCCGATACCCGTCATTGCCAACGCATTAAGCCTTATACCACCCTCTTTGAATGATGAAAAGAAACCCGGTCCTACCTGCATACCGATCGAGAAAATGAACAGTATCAGTCCGAACTCACGTAGAAAATGTAACGTGTCAGTTTGTACCTCATAGCCGAAATGGCCCAAAAGGATACCCACAAAAAGCACGAAAGTGACACCCAAAGACACTCCGAATATCTTGATTTTACCAAGATAAATACCTGCGAAAATGACAAATGCATAAAGCAAAATCGAACTCGCAAGCGACAACGAGTGTGGCGCCAGTAATTGAATTAACCAATCCATAATTTATAGGTTAAAAACTACACTTAAAGAGCCCTCATTCGAGGACCCCGCCCGTAGAAACGCCGCAAAATTACTCATTTTTTTCCACACCGTCTCCATATCCAATATCCTTTTTGCTTTTCCCGATTGTTCTAACAAAGGCCCCCCCTTTCCCGCTCTCCTTGCACAGCGTGCCTCCTGGTTCCGTGCGCGAGCTTCAGCTCGCCTCCCTTTCCCTCCTCCGCTCTCCCCGCACAGCGTGCCTCCTGGTTCCGTGTGCGAGCTTCAGCTCGCCTCCCTTTCCCTCCTCCGCTCTCCCCGCACAGCGTGCCT
>CAMWKC010000356.1 GCA_947174735.1 uncultured Porphyromonadaceae bacterium | reverse complement strand
CTAACGTATAGAGAGCTAAAAGCCTGATTAACGGAAAGAAAGGTTAAAACGGATACAATAAAGAAGTGAAGACAGAAAAAAAGATAATATATAACTTATTTCATATAGATGGCAGAAATGCCGAAAGAGTAAATACCGGAAATGCAAACGTCGGAAAAATGATGGTTCTGCGGTGGCTGTCAATAATGTTATTGACGGTTATAAGTTGGGGTGGTCTGCAAGCCCAGACACCGACAGCCTCTGAGGTAGTAAGTAAAGCAGCTGCAAAACTTGGAGCAGCTACTGGATTAAAGGTAACTTTTACGCTTACTTCCGGCGGACGTAATCTTGAAGGTACTTTGGTAGAGAGCGGCAACCGTTTTGCAGTTACTACAGCCGCCGGTTCTACATGGTATAATGGCCAGAGCATGTGGAGTTATAATCCGCGTACGAATGAAACTACTCTCAGTACACCTGACGCTGAGGAACTGCGTGTTGCAAATCCGCTCTACTATCTTCAGGATGCCGGTAATCAGAAAGCTTATACCATTAAATATGTAAAACAGCAGCCTACAGGAAAATATGCTGTTGCCTTACTGCCTATGGATAAGAAAAGTAATCTAAGATCGGTAATAGCGGTAATAGACCGTAATTACGATATAAAAGAAATTAAGGTTACTACTACTTCAGGTCAGGAAACCACTCTCACTGTAAGAGGACTTGATCTTAAAAGCCGTCAGGCTGCAAGCCAGTTCGAATATCCGCGCATCAAGTATCCCAAGGTACCTGTCATAGACATGCGCTGACAAAAAGAGAGATAAGTAATAATAAAATAATTATAGTATAACACTCATAAACATAATAATAACCATGAACACAGAAAAGACAAGAGTACTGATAATCGGTTCGGGTCCGGCCGGTTACACAGCAGGTATCTATGCATCGCGTGCTAATCTGCGACCTATAATATATGAGGGTAATCAGCCTGGCGGTCAGCTTACACAGACTACTGAAATAGAAAACTTTCCCGGTTATCCGCAAGGTATACAGGGTCCGGCTATGATGGAAGAGTTCCGTGCACAGGCTGTGAAATTCGGTGCTGAAATTAAATCCAAGACTATTGCTAAGGTAGACTTCTCAAAGCATCCTTTTGAGTGTGAAGATGAAGACGGTGATAAAATCATAGCAGATGCTGTTATAATCTGTACAGGTGCATCGGCAAAATATCTCGGTCTTTCAGATGAGGATAAATATCGTGGTCTTGGTGTAAGTGCATGTGCTACATGTGACGGTTTCTTCTATCGTAAGAAGAATGTGGCTGTGGTAGGCGGTGGTGATACTGCCTGCGAAGAAGCTCTGTATTTGTCAACACTGGCTAAGAAAGTGTATATGATAGTACGCAAAGATTATCTGCGTGCTTCAGACGTGATGCGTCGCCGTGTGGCTGAAAAAGAGAATATCGAGATACTGTTCAACTGTAATACCGAAGGTTTATTCGGTGAGGACGGTGTGGAAGGCGCACGTATTGTACGTCATCGCGGTACACCGGAAGAGGAACATTTCGATATAGCTATTGATGGTTTCTTCCTTGCCATAGGTCATCATCCTAACAGTGAAATATTCCGTGGGCAGCTTGATATGGATGCCGAAGGCTATATAAAAGTTGCAGGTGCTACTACTCATACAAGTGTGGAGGGAGTATTTGCTGCCGGAGATGTAGCTGATCCACGCTATCGTCAGGCTGTATGTGCAGCCGGTACAGGCTGTCGTGCGGCTCTTGACGCCGAGAAGTTCCTTATGGAACATAACGAACTCTGATAGATATTTTCAGACAGTTATATTACTTTAATTTAAGGCTATGAGGGGCTCGCGCTCCTCATAGTCACCAAACATCATAAAGATGAAAACAAAAGAAAGCAAGCAGCGTCATCTTGACGAACGCTATCTGCGTATGGCAGCTATATGGTCTGAAAATTCCTATTGCCGCAGACGTAGGGTAGGAGCGCTTATAGTTAAGGATAAGATGATAATATCCGACGGCTATAACGGCACACCGGCCGGATTCGATAATGTGTGTGAAAATCCGGAGGGTCTGACCTATCCGTATGTGCTGCACGCTGAGGCTAATGCCATCACCAAAGTAGCCAAGAGCCATAACTCAAGTGAAGGAGCGACTCTGTACGTCACTACAAGCCCCTGTATGGAGTGTTCAAAACTTATAATACAGGCCGGTATCAGACGGGTGGTCTATAGCGAGCTGTATCGTATCTGTGACGGTCTGGAATTATTGAATCGGGCTGGTGTGGAGACATGTCATCTGCCTCTGGAACATAATAAAAAAGATGAAACTGAAAGCCTTGACTAAAAAGGGAGCATTGGCGTTGCTGCCTCTTATGCTGACTGTCGGTATAGCCGGAGGTCTTATAGCCGGCAGATATATGGCGGTTTCCCCTATGTCGGATAAGGAGACTAAACTGCATACCATACTCGGCATGATAAACGAGCAGTATGTTGACAGGATAGATGTTGACAGTCTGCTGGAAACTATTTTTCCTGACTTGTTATCTTCTCTTGACCCACATTCAGCCTATATTCCGGCCAGCGATCTTACGGCTGTGAACGATGAGCTCGAAGGGTCGTTCAGCGGAGTAGGTATAGTATTTCAGATAGTAGGTGATACCGTACAGGTAATAGAAGTTGTACCTGACGGGCCGGCTGAGAAAGTAGGTATGTTACCAGGTGACCGTATACTGAGCGCTGATACTGTAGTGT
>CAMWKC010000355.1 GCA_947174735.1 uncultured Porphyromonadaceae bacterium | reverse complement strand
AATGAATATCGTAAAAGTAATAAGTGTAGGTTTCAGAATCCGTCATATTATTTTAGAAATGGTATTGGTATTCCGATGATTCGTTCATCAAGATTGACCGGAGCATTAATAGATGGACGCTTGTTTGATCAGTCTATTGTTGGTGTATTTCCTAAAGATGAATCATTGGTGTATTATCTGCTTGCATTTTTCAATTCTTCAATATGTACAAAACTCATAAGCGCGATCAATCCTTCCACAAACAATTCTACTAATTATATTAAGAAAATTCCTTTTATTACTCCCACAAAGGAAGTGCGTAAAGAAGTAGAAGCCATAGTAGAGTGCATTTTGGTTAAACTTAAGAATGAAGATAGTCAGATCGTAGACTTAGAACAAAGAATAGATAACATATTTAATGAATTGTATTTAGGTAAAAAGGAAGCTGTTATAAAGAATTCGACAAAAGTTATATATAAACAACTTGAATTATTTGATTCTTTTGAATAAATAATATGTAGGAGTAGCAGGAGAAAGTGTGATTTGGTGATGTGGGTGATTTAGCGTAAATTTGCAGTATTATTCAGGCTGCGGAGACTCTGTAAGAGGGTAGGCGGAATGAGGAAATTAACTGTATAAGCTAATATTACCATTATTATATGGATTTCAGATTAGAGGCTACGGCTCCGGAAACGGTTGCCCGCGCCGGCGAAATAACAACTGCACACGGTAAGGTGCAGACACCGATTTTTATGCCTGTAGGTACGGCCGGAAGTGTCAAGGGTGTGCATCAGCGTGAATTGCGTGACGACATAAAGGCACAGATTATACTTGGCAATACGTATCATCTTTACTTGCGACCCGGTCTTGATGTAATCAGGGCTGCAGGTGGATTGCATAAGTTCAATGGTTGGGAGCGTCCGATACTTACCGACTCGGGAGGTTTTCAGGTTTTTTCGTTGTCTGGTAACCGTAAGCTCAAGGAGGAGGGTGCGCATTTCCGTAGTCATATAGATGGGAGTAAACATTTGTTTACACCGGAAAATGTAGTTGACATACAGCGTGTCATAGGGTCGGACATAATGATGGCTCTTGATGAGTGTACACCGGGTGATGCAGACTATGATTATGCTAAGAAATCACTTGGCCTAACCTTACGTTGGCTGGAACGTGGCTGGAAACGATATAGGGAAACGGAAGGTCTGTACGGTTACAGTCAGGCATATTTCCCGATAGTGCAGGGGTGTGTATATCCTGACCTGCGACGCGAATCAGCACGGTTTGTAGCCGACCTCGGTGCCGACGGTAACGCTATCGGAGGGCTTGCTGTGGGTGAGCCTACAGAAAAAATGTATGAGATGATAGAAGTGGTGAATGATATATTGCCCACCGACAAGCCACGTTATCTTATGGGTGTAGGCACACCGGCTAATATACTTGAGGCCATAGACCGCGGGGTGGATATGATGGACTGTGTAATGCCAACGCGTAACGGACGCAACGGTATGATATTCACCCGCAACGGTATAATGAATATGCGTAATAAGAAATGGGCTGATGATTTCACTCCGCTTGATGAAGGAGGTGCCTGTTGGGTAGATGAGGTTTACTCCAAAGCATACGTGCGTCATTTATTTATAAGCAATGAACTCTTAGGTATGCAGATAGCCTCGATACACAACTTAGCTTTCTATCTATGGCTGGTAGGGGAGGCACGTAAACATATCATTGACGGAACGTTTAAGAGCTGGAAAACCGATATGGTGGAGCGTGTCACACGACGCCTCTGAATGTATGTGGCTCGGTTGAACCATAATACACAACATTAAAATGGGTCTTAAAAGTCTTATAGACAAATTGAAGAAACGTCCTGTACCTACGCCGGAGTCTGCACCGGAGGCTGAAAGTACAGACGAAAATATCATTATGCCTCAACCTGTCGATACACCGGACGTATCCGATACAGTGTCGGCGGAGGCAACCTCAGATGTCATTTATGAAGTTCCGGACATTGAAGCGGTGAGTGAGCGTGAAGAGACAGTACCTAATCCGGCTGCCCAACGTCCGAAACGTCATTTTCGCTTCGGTCTGAAGATACTTGATATCTATATATTGAAAAAGTTTCTCGGTACTTATTTTCTTGCGACACTGCTGTTTCTTGCGGTGATAGCTATGTTTGACGTTACCGAAAAACTCGATGCTTTTCTGACCGCTCCGTTCTCAGAAACTATATTCGATTATTTCGCATCTTTTCTGCCGTATTTTGCCAATCAGCTTTCACCGCTGTTTGTGTTTATCTCAGTGATATTCTTCACTTCGAAGATGGCATCTAATTCGGAAATCATAGCTATTCTTGCAAGCGGTGTGAGTTTCAGGCGTCTTCTGTGGCCTTATATGATAGGTGCTACAGTGATAGCAGCCGTTACATTTGCTTTGAGCAACTACATTATACCTCCTACCAATGTAAGAAGAATAGCCTATACCAATAAATATGTGCGTAACAAAAGTGTGGAGACAGGCATTAATCTTCAGCTCATGGCCAGTCCCGGGACAGTAGCGTATTTCGGACGTTTCGAGAACAAATCGAAAACCGGTTACAGATTCTCTCTTGACCATTTCGAAGGCAAGACACTGACTTCGCGACTGACGGCACAAAGTATTGTTTACGATACTACCAAAATGTACAAATGGACCTTGCGTGATTATATGATACGAGATTTCGACGGAACTAAGGAAAGTGTGCGTCACGGTACGCGACTTGATACCATTATAC
>CAMWKC010000354.1 GCA_947174735.1 uncultured Porphyromonadaceae bacterium | reverse complement strand
ACGCTTTCTTATGCGCTGTTCCACATCGGAAGCTATCTCGTGTGCCTGCTTCAGAGTTAAATTCGGGTCCATTTTGGCATGTACCGACAGAGCGCGGTGTGGACCTATACGACGTGTGCGCAGATGATGATAGGCTTTCACACCGGGAGTACTCTCGATAATATTACCTAACTCCGTCTGTTCGGACCGACTCAGAGATTTCTCAAGCAGTTCATCAAGACCGGGTTTTATCATCTCCCAGCCCGACCATACGATAAAACCGCTTACTAACGTAGCAGCCAGCGGGTCAAGCACCCTCCAGCGTGGTCCTAACAGCATCGAACCGGCGATACCGGCCAAAGTAGCCAGCGACGTATAGGCATCGCTACGGTGATGCCAGGCATTCGATACTAAAGCCGGAGAATTAAGACGTGCGCCACCGTGCACAGTATAGCGGTAAAGCCATTCCTTAGCGACCACCGATACCAAAGCTGCACCGAGAGCCCACCAGTTAGGCGTCTCTAACTCTTCTCCCTTAAAAAAACCTATAGTCTTCATTACTCCCTCAACTCCGAGCCCCACACCTACTGCCACGAGCATAACACCCACTATCACTGATGCAAGTGTTTCATACTTTCCGTGTCCGTGGGCATGATCTGAATCTTCGGGTTTGGAAGCTACACGCACGAAGCCTATCACAACTACGTCTGTCGCGAAGTCAGATAGAGAATGTACAGCATCTGCAATCATAGCCGAACTATGTCCTACTACACCGGCTACAAACTTCAGTGCCACAAGTACTGCATTAACCACACTTCCCACAAGGGTAATGCGGTATATTTGCTTCTCACGTGTCTCCATAACAAGACGATAGGTTTAGTCAGGATTTCTGAGAAAAGAAGTATTCAGCAGACTAACCCTTACTCAGCAGCGGTTTCTTCTGTTTCCTTTGTTTTGCTTTCCGAACTGTCGAAGTCTTTATAACCGGCCTCGGTAAGCAAATTATACCAAGTGAAGAATTTCTTAAGATCGTTATCGTAAACACGGTCACGGTCGAAATCAGGCACAATAAGTGCAAACTCATCACGTATACGTCCGTCTGCCATAAGAGCCTTAACATCTACCTTTGCACCTTCATAATGTTTGTAAGCACGATCAAGTATCTTTGCCAAAGGCAAGTCCTCACCGTCAGTGTACATAGCTATATCACCCAGCGAAACAACACGGTCACGCGCCTGTACAGGCAGACGGCGTTTAGTGCTTATATCTTCGACTATTATAGCACGATTACCCTGCGAAAGAATTTTGTAAAGACCGGGTTTTCCGGTTATTGAGATTATCTGTCTTAGCATTGTAGTTTTGTATTTATTTTTGATTGTATATTCTTTTGTTCATTCAGATTTTAACCAAAGCCTCCAAAGAGTCCGTGATACGCGATATCTGAGACAACAGCGGTACAGTGTCATCATTAATTATCTCCACCACTTTAAGAGAGTGTGCCTGAAGAGCTTCAAGTTCATGTCGCTGGCTGTCGATACGGGCAAGCACACTGTCACGCTCCATACCGTCACGTTCCATAGCGCGTTTTATCCTCACGGTCTCCGGTGCCGTGACCCAGATTACCATATCACATATATCCGCCAGACCTGAAGTAGCCATGACAGCCGCTTCAACAAAAACAGCTGCACCTTCCGACTCAGTTACAAAACGCTCTACATCTTCACGTACACGTTTATGTACAAGAGTATTGACACGTGACCGCAAACCGGCATCAGCAAAAAATAATTTTCCCAGCCTTACGCGGTCAATACAGCCTTCAGCGTCAATTATCTCTTCACCGCACCATCGGCACAGAGCCTCTTTAATATCAACTGAAGTATCCATAAGCTCGCGTGCTCTACTGTCACAGTCATATACTTTATAACCACGCAGTCGAAGCACACGCGACACTACGCTCTTACCGGCACCTATTCCGCCGGCTATACCCACCAGCGCAGGCCTTGTTCCTAATTCGGTCATATATGTTCTCTCATTATCGTATATTCCACCGAATCCTGACGCAGTTCAGCATTGATTGCTCCCTTAGGTGATCTTTGAAGCATCAAAGGCAGACGGCTCGAATGGATACGTGTTATATCATTATAGTCAACCACCACCTCAAAATCAGGCTCGTAATCACTGAATCTACTCATAGGTACGAAATAGCGTACCGTTACCTTAGACGGGAACAGCAGCAGACTCTCGCCCGGAGGCACATGCTGAGCCGTAACGCTGACCAGCGACTCCTTAGCTATAAGCGGTTCGACAGCTATATGTACCTTTACTTTATCAGGCACCATACGCACACCGGGCAACTGATGTAGTCCAACAGTAACATCGGCCGGCTCTTCAAGTCCGCGGCGTACTATACGCTGTGTGAATACCCTGGTCAGTGTGTCGAGCACAGAACGGTCAGAAGCATAGACATGAACTGACTTCTGTTCGGAGGTAGGCGCTCCTGCCAGCACATTGCCCGGAGCCGGAACTATGTCAGCCACTACTACCACAGGCACACGTTTTCCTTTTCCTGTAGTGTAAGCCAGACGCAGCGAATCAGTCGACACTGAGGCTATCTGGGCCGTAGTACCGAAGGTAGCCCTCAAGGCTGCCACAATATCGGAATGTGACACACGCATCACACCATTGGCTGCATAGTCACGGAAGTTAAGATTTAATACCGGATGACGCATCACACCGGAACGCAGCAGATTCGTGACTCGATCTCGTACACTGACATGCAACTGTG
>CAMWKC010000353.1 GCA_947174735.1 uncultured Porphyromonadaceae bacterium | reverse complement strand
ATATACTGAATACGCTAAGATCAGGAGTCTCGTGGGCTCGGATATGTGTATTAGATACAGATTCACAGGACCGTCCTATTGAAATAGTAGATGGTGTTAGCAATTCACTTGCAGATGTACGCCTTTATGCAAATCAGGGCTGGTGTGAGGTAAAGATAGAAGCAGATAATCTCTCAGCTTATAACGATGCCTATCTGAGCTTCGATACCTATGAAATTGTTGAAATTGACGACATTAAGATTACAAGTTCAGTTGATGATTTCATCGCCCCTCCTGTCATAAAGCCTGTTACCGATGTGACAGATACGTCCTTCACCATTAACATTGAGCCGGTGCGTAAGGCCTTCAACTATTATGTATATCTGTACACACTGGCAGGATATGATGATAACGGAGAACCTGTTTTCCAACCCGTATGGTCAAAAGAAGATTGGGAAACCGCAGCTATATATGCTGCATACTACGGTATGACTGTCGAGGAGTATTGGCAGGCTTATCTGGAACAGTGGGATATTAACGACCCTTATAGCTACTATGCCTACTTTGATAAGGGTACCAGCTATACCTTTACTGATTTGGACCCAGAAGTTCAGTACTATTATGCTGTACGCTCACACTTCGTAAGCAAATTTTCGGATCTGGTAATATACGAACAGACCGTATTAGCTACTCCCATTACTATAGAGCCTACTGAGATTGGTCCCGATAACTTTACGGCAGCATGGAAGCCTGTGCCTAAGGCTACCGACTATTTCACGTATCTCTATGGGGCCGAAGTTGCTGAAGCAGACAGTGCCGAGTTCTACCTGGTTGAGGATGAATTTGACAAGACTTCTTCTTCAGGTACTTTAAACTCACCTGAGGAACTTGATTACACTAATCCTACTCCATACGATGCTTATACTAATATCCCCGGCTGGCAGGCTGTAGGCGGTATGCCTCTTGTAGCTGACGGTCATATAGGCATTTCGGCATATTATGGTGGTATAATCTCTCCCGAGCTTTACCTCAAAGGCACTGATTCTATAACGGTCTATGCACATATAGTATCAAGCAATCCTTATTCTGCCTTCTATCTGACAGGTGCTAATACTATGGAGCTCTGCTACTGTGAAAACGGTGAATGGGAAGGTGATATAACTTATCCGACAAACGGTGCAGACTGGGGTACCGTACAGTTACTTGATACTGACGGGGCAGAGCTTTTCATCGATTACATAGTTGTTATGCGCAACGTGAAGAAAGGTGAGAATATTTACACTTATCAGACTTCGACCTACACAAATGGAACCACCTCCTATGAGTTTGATAATCTCGACACAGAACGCTTCTCACTTTTCGCTTACAGTGTAATAGGCCTGCAGCAGATTGGCAGCGAATACCGTACTTCGGCTCGCAGTGAAATGCAGATAGTAGACCTCACTACAGGTGGTAGCTGGACAGGTATCGACGAACTCACCAACTCTATCACCACCCCGGGTACTGATGTAGAAATTGAGGCTATATATACTCCCGATGGCCAGCGTATGAAAGAACCTATCAAAGGTCTCAACATAATCCGCTTCACTGATGGCTCAACCAAGAAAGTAATGCTAAAGTAAACATCACTATAAATTATATAGAAGGTTAAATAAATGCAGGTAGACGTAGAATAAAGAAAACTTTTACGTCTACCTGTATTTATTTCAATACGGATAGGAAATAATGAGTACTTCTTTAGATTTTGTATCACAAAGCCTATTATTCCCCCACCATATATTATAGTTTACAAGACCGTATAGAAAAAAAGGAACCGAGATTATCATAACGAAAATTCTCAATTTAGCACATCCATCCATGCCGTATCAGAACCAACATTGGCATACCTCGACCGATTTTGGGAAATACGTCACTGGATACAAACCCTATCGAACCAATATTATCCCTTTACAATGAATAAGATGTCTGACAAGGCAGTATACGTTTTTTTCTTAAATTCAAATTGGATTGTTTTAAGAGAACTTGATGAAAATTCATCGATATATTTGTGAACTTTTGGCTCAATTATAGAAAAGGCTCTTTTCATTTTCCAAGATTGTGTTAAATCTGCTACATCCGCTAAAATTAGATATATTCTATTCTCAGCACCGAAACGCATTTCACCTTGGTTTTCATAAAGCCATTTCATAAGTTCGATTGGATTATTCTGTGCATCTTCAATAATTTGTCGTCGAGCGTTATCTAATTCTTTTAATACATCATACTTATTTGATTCTTTAAGTTTCTCAACTAACGTATATAATTGTTGGCTTACTGGAGCATTATTATCGCACGAAAGCCCTTCTTTTTTACATCTTTCCTTAAGCCATGATATTGTACTTTTGCCCAATACTAACTTCAGTTTTTGTTCCATGAACTGATTTGGGAAAAATGTAATTTTTAAATCCAATGGATAATCATATATAAAGAAGTCAACACTTTTGATTTCTCCTACAGCCGAAATAACCTTCTGATTCTGTTTAAACAGAAACTCTATAATAAAAGAAGTCCAGTTATTGTACCAACTGTTTTGTACATAATTCCATGCATTTGCTCCTATTTCAGCCTGTCTATTTTGTAACTCGTGATAATTACTAATTACCTTAACATAGCGACTTATGAAATATTTGTCAAGAGAGTTATTTTGGTCCCCGCCCCATGTATAATATTGAATTTTATATAAGTCCTATTTTAGCTTTTCTATATTAACTCACATTTCGATATACAACTCGTAACACATACAATGTAA
>CAMWKC010000352.1 GCA_947174735.1 uncultured Porphyromonadaceae bacterium | reverse complement strand
AGCTAATAGTGTATTATTTTAACTATTTTTCAACATAAAGCGTCTTATTTTGCAAAATAAGACATATTTTATCCAACCATATTTGTATCTGTTAGATATTGTGACTTACTTTGCCAACCGTAAAAACTGCGTGACACATAAGTTATTTTACAGCCCTATCATTCTAAATCTAACAGATATGAACAATTTTACCAAATCAGTGACTTTTGTTGCAGCAAGCTTTTTTGTTGTTGCTGCTACTGCTTCAACTGTCTCCGAAGTGAGGACTGACCGCGTTCTCAGTACGGCTACAGGATTTGAAAAAATCGGCCGGAAAGGCGAGAATCCTGCAGCAGGACGTCGTATTATGACGCCTCCCGTACTTCATCAGCATGAACAGGAAAACGTTGCGAAAGCCCCTGCTAAGGCATCTCAGGAGCCTACTGTCATTGTTGATGAGGATTTCTCGTTATGGACAGAAGGTACAGAAGATGACCCGGTATGGGGCAAGGAGATTCCCGGTTTTTATGTAAATCCTGATAGTCCTTGGGATATCAATCCCGATCTTACCCATCAGCCTGGCTGGGCTGGAACTGCTGTATATGAAGCGGGAGAAATCTGCGGTCTGTGTTATCCCAATTACGGTGGCTATATACAGACTCCACAGGGTGACTATTCAGGTCAAATGACAATTTCGCTTAAAGCAAAGATATGCGAAAGCGAGACGAGTAAGAATCCGTTTCTATTTGTATCGGTACTTAAAGGTAACTGGGACTATGGCTCCATGGTCAGCTCGGACAGTTCTACTGACTTTAAGATACCTAATGACGGTGAGTGGCACGAATTTGAATGGACCTACGACAATAAGTACGGCGGTACCGATTGCTTCATACAGCTCAATTCATATTATGAAATGCTGATTGATGATGTGAAGGTTGTATCAAGAATAACTTCACTTCCTCATCCACTGACCATGGAGGCCACCGATTTCACTATTGATGGTTTCACGGCCAACTGGGGAGAGGTAGGTAACGCTACCGACTATCTCCTTACCTGCTGGCGCGATCTCTATACTTCTACCGAGCCGATGGTGTACAACGAAAGCTTTGAAGGTATCAACAATGTTGACGGTGTGATTGACATGGCTGATCCTAATTTTCCTGAAGGTTGGGGGTTTGATTTCGCTGACGGAACACCGGTTGTATTCACTCCTGAGGATGGTATAGAAGGCCAGGCTCTCTGTCTGAATGCAAACAAACAGAGTATTACCACTCCTTATACCGGTTCTATTATAACATCTGCCACTCTGAATATACGCTATATGAGTGAGCCTATAGTTTACATAGATGAGGAGACCGGCGAAGTGCTTTTTAAAGACTATCCGGGCCATATAAATGTCGAGGGTTTTGACGGTTATCAGTGGAAAAATCTCTTCTACAACTACTTTGTTGACGGTTCTGAAACCCAGTTCTACGATTATGATTATACTGACTATGTAGCCGGTAAGTATTATCAGATCCGTATAGTGACTTCGGGCTTCTCTGACGGTGTTGAAGTAGCCATTGACGATTTTTGTGTTACGACACTTCCTTTTGCTGAAAAGGAGTACGTATGCAATGACAAGTCGGTTGAGGGCACATCCTATACCTTTACCGGTCTTGACCCTTATAGCGACTATTATTACTATGTGAAGGCCAACAATACCGACCTTGGTATCACTTCAGGTGACCCTGTCGCCGGTACATTCGCTTTCGGCGTTTCGGCACCTGAGGTAAGTAAAGCTACTAATGTCGATATAGACGCATACACCGCCAACTGGGAACGTACACCTAAGGCACAGGAATATATGGTGGAGAATATAAGAGTGTTCACTGCCGACGAGGACATAGCAGATTATCCTGTTATTGAGGAAACATTTGAAAAATGTATAGTCAATGCCACTCCCGAAAATCCTGTGGTATTTAACAATCCTTATATAATGAGTCTTAACGACTATTGCGATAATTACGGCTGGACCGGCTATCTCTGTGGTATTGCATATCAGGCTGTAGGCGGTATTGGTCTGTCACAGTACGGAATAGGCGGTGAAATACAGACTCCTTATCTTACTCTTGGTAACAACGGCGGTAAGTTCAAGATGAGTGTGTCGGTCTGTGGTACATACGGTGATTATCTCTATATAGTGACTTCATCGGGTGTTGGCGGTGCAATAGCACTGAGTGATGAGTACGAAACGTATGTAGCCGAGTTTGAAGGTGGTAATAATTTCGATTATATTGCTTTCTATACTGCTTATAAGACTCCGTTCTTCATTGACTATTTTGAAATTACTCAGGATCTCAAAGCCGGCGATAAGGTATATACGATTATTGACGAGGCACGTACTGACGAAACTGAATGGGATTTCTATGACTTGGAGCAGCCCGGAGGTTCCTTTACTTACGGTTACGATGTATTCGGTATCCATACATTCCTTACCAACACAGCTTGGTCGAAGCGTTCCGAGGTTATGCTTGTTGACTTTAACAATGGTGTAGAGAAGGTAACAGATGAATCCGTAGCAATTGTTAAAGCACTTGATAAAGCTATCGAGGTAACAACTGCCGAGGGAGCTAATGTTGAGATATTCAATGTCAGCGGTATCCGTACCGCGGCATTCAGCGGTTCAAAAACCGTAAGCGCTGAATGCGGTCTCTATCTTGTGGTAGTTGATGGTAAAACTTTTAAGGTAGTAGTGCGTTAAACTACTTGAAATAATTAGATTGTGTCAGGAGAAGATACCCGTATAC
>CAMWKC010000351.1 GCA_947174735.1 uncultured Porphyromonadaceae bacterium | reverse complement strand
GTACTTCCCACACCGCTACCGGAAGCAGGTCAGGCAACCGAGGCTCCGGCTACTGAAGTCTCTACAGTTTCACCGACTCTGGACCCGCGTATATTTGACAAACTGATTGAAGATGGGCTGCCTGCCGAGTATATCGAGACGTTCCGTACCGATACTCCTGACGTCAATACACTTCACCTTATGGCTATAGGTAACGCCGACGCTGTCGTTTTCCATACTCCGACTCCCGACCCGGTGCTACTCGAGGCTGTCACACGCCGTGGCATTCCTTACATTACGGCCGCTCCTGACGGCTCAGACGTGCAGGCTTACAAAGACTTCTACAATTCCCTCACCAATGAGAATGCATAGTTTTCCACTCGTCTGCGGCGCCCTGCTCCTCGCCTGCGCCGCAGCGACCTCTTGTAACGAGGACGAGACCAGCCCCATAGGTAGCTCTCTCACACAGGGAGAAGTGACAATCATAGTCGATTCCACCGCCTTTGATCTTAACTCCCGCCCGGTCTACCGTCAGCGTTACGACACACGTTCCACCACTACCCTGCTCGGACGTCTCGATGTGCCGGAGTACGGTTCGCTATCCTGCTCTTTCGTCTCTCAGTTGCTGCCGGCCGCAGCCTTGGCTATACCCGATTCAATAACAGAATCACATGTCGATTCGCTGAAGATGATCATACAGGTGCCGAGAGGTTCACTCACCGGTGACTCTTTAGCTCCGCAGCAACTCAGGGTATTCCGTCTCAACCGGCAGTTGCCTTCCGACATATCTAATCAGTTCGACCCGACAGGATATTATGACCCGTCAGCACCCGTGGGCACACGCAGCTATACCATCTCGGCCATATCTGAGAGTGATTCACTGTTTACCCATGCCACAACTATACCTATATCAGTGACTCTGCCTCGTGAGGAAGCGGTATCTACTTATCGTGCCTACCACGAACAACCAGAACTGTTCCAGTGGCCTGCGGAATTTGCCAAGTTCATGCCGGGCATCTATGTGGAACAAAATTTCGGGCGCGGCTGTGTAGCCAATATATCTAAAACTTTCTTTCTACTCTACTGGCATTACCGTGTGCAGCGCAACGTTATGGTTGATTCGGTATCAACACCTAAAGTTGTGCTGATGAAGGACTCTGTGGCAGTCTTCACAACAGCTCCTGAAGTACTTAGCAGCAACAATATCACCTATCTTCCTTCTCAGACACTGGATAACCGCGTAGCCGCAGGTGAAACCATACTCACTACTCCCGGAGGCTACGAGACACGCATTACGTTCCCCGCTCAGGCTATTCTGAACCGCTATCATGAGCAGGACTTTAATATGGCTGTTATCAATGGTCTGTCTATGTCGCTGCCTGCTACTACGATACCTAATGATTACAATATCGGAGTGGCTCCTTACCTGCTTATGGTAAAGACTTCGGAGATAGACGATTTTTTTGCCGAAGGACGCATTCCTAACGAAAAGACATCGTTCTATGCTACTTACAATTCGTTGAACGGAGCGTATGAATTTAAAAACATGCGTCAGTACCTACTCGATCTTGTAGCTAAAGATAAAGTCGATGAGAATGATACCGACTTCACACTTATGCCCGTTTATCTCACTATCGAGTCTGAGAAGTCGCAGTATTCGAACGTTGTCACCAACTACGTTACTTCGTGCACTCCTTATATATATGCACCTACAATGACACGTCTTTCTACTGACCGTGCCATGATTTGTTTCACCTTCTCACAACAGACCTACTGATTCCATGTTCTGCGCGGCTTTTGTATTACTCTTCAACCTGCTGTCGTTCATCACCGGAGCACCGGCCGGTGAACCTGTGCGCGTCGAACTGCTCTTTGCCGGCGACGCTATGCAACATCAGGCGCAACTTGACCGCGCACGGCAGATAGGAGGTAGCACATACGATTATACAGGTTGCTTTGATCTGTTAGCACCCGAAGTCACAGCGGCCGATTATGCAGTTGTAAATCTTGAAGTACCTCTTGGCGGAGGTCCTACCTATTCGGGCTATCCTTGTTTCTCAGCACCCGACAGCTATGCCGAAGCTCTGCGCAATGCCGGCTTTGATCTGATGCTGACGGCCAACAATCATTGTCTCGACCGCGGTGACCGTGCCGCCCGCCGTACACTCACAGCTCTTGATTCAATCGGTGTTGACCATATAGGCACATACTATGACGCTGCCCAGCGTGACGAGCTTGTACCGTTCATCAAAGATATACACGGCATAAGGTTTGCTTTTCTTAATTATACCTACGGCACTAACGGCATCGAGCCGCGTGAAGGTGTGGAAGTAGCTCTTATCGACCGAGACCGTATAGCAGCCGAGATGACTGAAGCCCGTGCCGCCGGAGCCGAGATAGTGGTAGTCACGGTACATTGGGGTGTGGAATATGTACTTCTTGAGAACGCCTCACAGCGTTCTCTGGCACAGTTCCTTGTCGATCAAGGTGCGGATCTTATAATCGGCTCGCATCCGCATGTCATACAGCCTATGCAGGTAGTACATAACGAACGTGAGAACAAAGATGTCCTTGTGGTCTATTCGCTCGGCAATCTTATAAGTAACATGAAAACAGGTGATACACGCGGAGGCGCCATAGTATATGCTACCGTCGAACGTGACGCTGACGGTGTAGCCCGTTTCAAAAGTGCTGAATACGATACGCTGTTTGCTGCCAAGCCTGACGGACGTGCCCGTTCTAATTTCCGGGTAATTCCGTCATGGTTCACCGATAGCATTCCGGCTGCCCAGCGTCAGCACTGGAA
>CAMWKC010000350.1 GCA_947174735.1 uncultured Porphyromonadaceae bacterium | reverse complement strand
TCAATTATATTAATATAATTAAATATAACTGATATACAAGTATGATATAACTAAATTTTGTTCGGTTTTTGTTCGGTTTTTTGTAGTTGTACCCATCAGTCATTATCATTACGCCCCATGTCACGTACAGCCTGTTCAAAATTATCACGGTCTATGGCACGGTTGCGCATACGATTGCGATAACTATATACCGTACTGACCGAACAGTGTAAAATCTGAGCTATCCGCTGGCTCTCGTCTACTCCGAGACGTATAAGAGCATAAATACGCAACTCGGTGGTCAGTAGTTCTCCTTGGCGTAGACTGAGTTGTTCACCGGGTTTTAACAATACATTAAAACGTGTCACGAAATCAGGATAAATATCGAGAAAGGCTTTATCAAACATATCATCAAAATTATCTTCTCTTCCTTCGGCGAATTTTCCGGCTTTTATCATCTTCTGAAGTTCCGATGCTTCACCGGCGGCGAGTTTACGGTTTACCATATTTACCAGCGATTCGAAACGGTCGGCGTAACTTGAACATAAGCCGATAAAGTGCCCCATATATGTATTCTGAGCACGTGCTTGCACAGCCAGACGTCGCTGACTTTCACGTGCGGCTGCCTTCTGACGCCACAATACCCACAATAAGCCTATAGAAACGGCTAACAGCAACACTACGGTGAGCAGATATACTATAAGCTGATCACGTGAAGCAGATATTTTCTCCTTATAAGCGGCATCAATAACAGGCATAAGGTTAGCAATGGCCACGGTGCGCATTCGGGCATGACCTCTTGTAGCGTCCTCAAGGGCGAAGTTCATGTAAGTAAAAGCCTCGTTCAGATAGCCGGATTCATAAAGAAAGATACCCAATGTAGGCAATGCCAGACCTTCACGTACATTAGCTTTGATATCGCCGGCAGCGGCTCTGGAAAGCCATAATACATAATTCTGTTCATCATGACGGTGACGGTATACTTCGGCTAACTGAAAACTGAACATAGCATAGAAATTATCCGATTCCGTCAGATTCAACACCATACGTTTCAGTTCTCTGCCGGCACTTTCATACTGTCCTTCATTTACTTTACGCTCACATTCCAAAAATATCCGTAACGGGTCACCGGCTGGCAGATGAAGCATAAGACTGTCGGAATATGTCATACAGTAGCGGCGACACTGACGGCTGAAGTATTCCTGCCCTTCGACATAGACGCCTTGATAACTGTAGAACATACGCGCACTCTTCCAGTAAGCTATACGTACTTCAGGAGTCATAGGTTGTATGGCAATGCTGTCAAGCAGAATACGTGCATCAGCAAAAAGGCCTGCCGTACTTAGCGATGAGATCTCGATAAGGCGACTTAATTGTGCATGAGAAACATCACCCTGACGTTGTGCCACCTGTTCAGCCCGCATACTGTACAGTAACGCAGAATCAGTATTGAACGAACGGTAACGCTCGGCTGTCTCCATATATATTTTCCAGGCACGCTCGAGGTCGCCTGACGCACAAGCTTCGACGCCAAGATTTCCCAGACTATCGAGAGTATGCTGATATAAGGCCGCATATCGGCCGGCCTGCGACATAGCGGCGTCAAGCTGACGGAAAACCTCACGCGGTATTCCGGTACGTCTGGCAGCATTGACCGACAGACTTCCCCATACCGCTGACACGCAAAGCGTCACAGTCAGCAACAGAACACACACATAAAAGTGACTGATTTTTGACATTATGAACCGGATTACATGAAATTGCAAAAATACTACACCAATGTCTATTCTCAAAATTTAACAGCCCTGTCCGATAGCTTTTATTGCTATGACTTCTTTGCAATTTGCACGTATCGGCCTTTATAACTAATTTTGTACCCCCTCCTCCGGGCATATATCGACCGGAGATGGCTAAAAATACAATTCATAGCTGAAGCCATGTCGAATCTTTATCATATCTTCACGCTGCCTAACGGACTTAGAGTAGTTAGTCTTCGCAGTGACAGTCAGGTAGCGTATACCGGTATTGCTGTCAATGCGGGCAGCCGCGACGAATTGCCCGACCGTCAGGGCCTGGCTCATTTCGTCGAACATACAATATTCAAGGGTACCCGTTCACGCCGCAGTTACCAGATAGCAAACCGTATGGAAGCCGTAGGCGGTGAACTTAATGCCTACACCTCGAAAGAGGAAACACTTATATATACAAATGCCCCTGCGGGATATACTGAAAGAGCCTTTGAACTGATAGCTGATCTGATAAGTAACTCTGTTTTTCCACAGGTAGAGATTGACCGCGAACGTGAGGTCGTTATCGAAGAGATTCACAGCTATCTTGACAGTCCGTCAGATGCCGTTTTCGATGAGTTTGACGAAAATATATATGCCGGTTCCGGACTTGCTCATAATATATTAGGTACTCCTGAAAGTGTGCGCACACTTACAGGTACAGATTGTCGTGATTTCATTGACCGCTGGTATACTCCGGCCAACATGGTGCTGTATTGTGTTGATCCATCACCGACTGAACGTATCGAACGGCTGGCGCTAAAACATTTCGGACATCTGCACTTTGAAACCACGCCTCACAGACGCGAATTACCTCCTAAAGTAATCCCGTTTGATATTGTGCGTCCAGGAGATAATCATCAGGCTAATACTATAGTCGGCGCACGGGTATTCGGACGTAATGACCCGAGACGTTTTGCATTGTTTCTGCTCAACAATTATTTGGGCGGACCCTGTATGAATTCACGACTGAATCAGGAACTGCGTGATCGCCGCGGACTTGTCTATACTGTTGACAGC
>CAMWKC010000349.1 GCA_947174735.1 uncultured Porphyromonadaceae bacterium | reverse complement strand
GTTTTATAATGGTTAAGTTATAGATTTTATAAGCCTCCGGTTACAATCCAGTCTCCTGTGTCACTTTGCTGTAGAGCGAGATTATGACTCTGTACAGTACCGTTGCTTAACCGAAGTCGGTATGGGACAAATATATTATTGTTACTACCTGATATGAAAGCCTGTCCGATTGAAATAAGTGTGGCTCCATAGAAACGATCATAATAAACTGTTTGTAACACAGTAGGATGAATGACTTTATCAAGAATATTTCTATTCCAATCAGCAAAGGCATTGAGAACGACTGAGGCGGTTTCCTCAGCTGTAAGACCGGATAGACCGGCTAACTGATTTTCTGTTTCGACAAAATATATGTCTTTCGGTAGCATATAGACAGAATCAGAAGCAATACTATAATTTATTGAAGTAACATTAAGTACAACTGTCTCGTGATTACCGGAAACTACACTCACAGATGCGCTTCGAAGCAATCGTGTATCGGCATCAATTACGTATCGGCGTATGTTTTCTGATTCTGTAATGGATGTATCAAGTGCATAAGGATTATCAAAATTACCCTCAGGCATGGTATGAACGGTAAGCAATATATTATTACCGTCTTTTTCTACTGAATATTCAGTTCTGGTATCAATATCACACTGTTTTAATTCGGTATATAGAATCTGTTGAGGAGACAAGAGGCTTGCAAGATAGCCAGTTACATCTTTACTGTCACCATTACTAATGTGCCAGCCGAGCTTAAGGGGAGTAATCCATGTATGTATATCTTTGCCGGTACCTATGGCCACACGTTCGCCTTTGTCTATTTTCCATAAAAACAGAGAATCATTATGTGTAACCGTGATATGGTGGTTTACAAAGTCTTCTTCAAGGTTGATATACCTGAAATTCTCTAAAGGACGTGTTCTTATCTCTACCGTCATTTCAATATTACCGGCTTGGTGTAACGAGTCAACAGTTGCTGCAAGAACTTCTTTGGCTGACAGACCGGAAGGAATGAAAAAAAGTATCTGTATTGCGGCTACGGTACCAATACCTATACCGCTAATCCATAGCCAGCGGTGTCTGGTTCGTTTGCGTCTGTCTGCTTCCAAAGCCAGGCGTATTTTTGCGCGGAGCTGAGGTGAGGCCTTTATTTCGCGCTCAGGAGTCAGTAGTTTCTTTATATCTTTGTAATCGTCCATAAGCTTATGACTTAAATCGTTTAGAAACATTTTGCCTCAGTTTTTCCACTCCGGCCCTGAAACGCGATTTTGCTGTCGAAGCAGGAATTGAAAGCAGATTACTTATCTCTACGAATGACAGACCATCAATGATATTCATTCTAATGACATCAGATTCTCTTGCAGGAAGCTTGTCAAGCAGCGTATTCAGACGGTCTGCCTCTTCCATATCAAGTACAGTCTCTTCATTGTCAGCAATGTCGATATTATCGAGTGAGAGGGTATGTCGCTCAGCAAATCTTGATTTATCCATACACATATTGTAGACTATGCGGAACAGGTACATACGTACGCTCTCGGGATTAATCTTCATAATATCTCTTTCGAGCAGGCGGAGTACCGCTTCATATACCAATTCCTCTGCCTCGGTGCGATTATTAAGTCGATAATAAGCAAAGCGAACGAGATAATCGAGATTATCTTCGATTATTTTGTTGATGTAACTGCGTTTTGACTTCTTCGGCATAAGGACAATGTGATTGATGGGATGTCAATCAAATAAGACGGAGAATCGAAAGAAACGACGAGAATTTATTGTTAAAAATTGTAAAATATATAGATTGCCATATACAACCGGTACTATATAAAACGACGCAATCTCCTGATTCTATACTAAGAATCAGAAGACTGCGTCATTCATAGAAAAAAGAATAAAAGTAAGAATTACTGATTATTCAGTACTAACAATAGGTATGAGTTACTTTACAGCTACTTTGTATGTTTTATTTCCAACGCGAACCAGATAAATACCGGGAGTTACAGCGAGTCCGTTGCTTCTAATACCGTCAATGGTCCATATTTCAGCGTTGACCGGTGCGATGATATTGTTGCCGCTTACCATTACCTCATTATCACGGGAGAACTGGTGGATATCAGTCATTTCCTTTACGTAGACAGCCATACCTATTACCTGTTCAACCCAGTTGC
The DNA here is from genome assembly GCA_947174735.1 of uncultured Porphyromonadaceae bacterium. Lineage (GTDB taxonomy): Bacteria > Bacteroidota > Bacteroidia > Bacteroidales > Muribaculaceae > Lepagella. The sequence goes on along the minus strand of CAMWKC010000349.1, from coordinate 637 downwards.
CAGCAATATCCTCAACACGTACCTTTACGTCTTTCCAACCGTTAGTGTCAGATGAAAAATCAGCCTCATAGATTGTTCCGATACCAGGGATAACCTCATCTGTAGCCTTAGCGCAGTCAAGTGCTATCCATTCGTCAGAACCAGCAGGGGCATACCATAAGCTGACAGAAGCCGGCTCAGATGTGATGGTAGCTGTTTCACCGTAATAGTTTATCATTTCCGTTCCGGCTTCAAAATCTCCTGCACTTATCAGAATCTTATTGTTCTGATTTGGTTCAAGCCGAGAGGTGAGTTTGCCATCTGCTGAACGTACCTGCATCATAGTCAGAGCAGGAGGGAAGAAATCAGCATTACGCATATCGAAGCAAGTAGTGGAAACAGTAGCTGTACGAACACCGTCTATCTCAAAATTAGTATCGGTCAGGGTTAATTTCGTTTCTCCGGCCATGTCGGTGTCATATCCTTTCCACCATTCTTCGATAGCTGACATGGAGTTGGCTACCTTAACATCATTAACGCGTAATTCAGCTTCCATTATAGTCAGGTCTGTATTACGGGTCTCACCCATACGGCCGGTACAGTTTATAGAGATCACAAGGTATTCAGTACCTTCAAAAACGCTGAATCCACGTTTTAT
>CAMWKC010000348.1 GCA_947174735.1 uncultured Porphyromonadaceae bacterium | reverse complement strand
CCTCTATATGGGCATCATCAATTCTATGCTCCAGAGTCATGACTATATGAAGCGGATAAGTACGGCCTGAAAACTGCATATCCGAAAACATAGTGTAACCGTAACCTGCACCATCAATCAATTCCAGAGTTGACATGTGTTCGGAAAATATTGGTTCGTGTGACTGATCAAAATAAGTACACGATAGAATACCGTGTGAAGTCGGAGTAATCCACTCTTCAAGTTCAGGATAAAATATAGGATCGCCATATACGAAAGGATTACTTATGTTATAGTCGAACATATAATAATCTTTAGTATCAGGCCGATCTTTCAGATAGATACGTGCGTCAAGTGTACAACGCAAATTAGAGTCTGGATAACCGGGAACCAAGTTAGGAGAATCAAGCTTCCATTCTATCTTATCTATTATAGGAGATTCGGGCATTTTTACTTCTCCTTCGGCACTTCCATAGCGATCACTCACAGCAACAAGCCGGATATTGTCACCGGTCTGCGGACAATAAGTACCTTGATAATAATAATAAGTATAAGGTCGCCCGTATTTTATAGTATCACACTGTACCGGTTTCAGACGCTCATACTCATAGCCATTGACATAAAGACTTACAGCGGCATCTTTCACCATAGTAGCATTGTTATCATCATACATTATTATCTCTTCGGTGTAACGCCACGTGCGCGTCACACGGGCTTTAACAGGACTGCCAACTGTAATCTCTGAGTTAAGACATAGCACCGGAGACTGATTTATATCAGGATCAAACTCAGTATAGCATCCTGACAACATACTGCACAGCAATACTAAGAACCCGGCAAATAACAATTTTGACATAACAGACAGATTAAATTTCAGAATATCCATGTGTATGATATGGAAGGTATTATGGGTAAAAGACGTAAATATTTGAATACAGGTTTATGTACTGTAGTTAATACTCCAGGAACTATCTCCACATAATTATTATAATCCTCTTTCTCACTGCGTACAACACCGATAACATTCATATTACAATAAGCATTATAGAGACTGAAAGTCCAATGTCCGCGACGCGTACGCCGTACAGCACCGATATCAAGACGATGATAGAAAGGCAGACGATAGTTATTGAGATTTTCGGGCAGAATCATATCAAAATGCCATGGACTAAGTCCTGGATCCTCCCAGTTCATGGTGGACAACGTAATACGGTTTCCACTCATTCCGGTCCATGTGGCATTCAGGTCCCAGCGGTCATTGATATGCCAGTTGAGCATAAGGTTTATTTTGTGACGGTTATCAAACATAGATGGGAAAGGACGACCGCCGTTCTTTTCAGCGAATTTACGATCAGCCCACAACAGAGCATACGAAGCCTGTAGGGTAAGCGGTCCGGCATTATAGACTGCTTTGAAATCTATACCACGTGCACGGCCACTGCCTGATGTGATATTGGCGTCCCATACTTCCGAGATATTGCTGAGATAGAAATTATCTTTATAGTCGAGGATATTGTGCATCTGTTTCCAGAAACCTTCAAATGAAAGAGTCCAGTTTCTTTTGTCTGACCAGTAAATACCTGCAGAAATCTTATCGGCCGTCTGCGGACGCCAATTCGCTGTGACAGGTACCCACTGATCACTCGGTAACGATACAGTGCCGCGTACCAACTGATGTACATACTGCACCGTATGGTCGTAGGCAGCTTTAACAGCTAAACCCGGAGCTACAGTCAGACGTGCTGACACACGAGGCGAAAAACCGGTAAAGGTTTTCCCTTCGATACTGAAAAGGCTGAAATGAGCTCCGACATCGGCACGGAAGTTAGCTGTCGGACTCAGATTATCTCCGGCATACAGATTGACTTCATTAGCGGTATAAGTTATTCCCGGACGCTCGGTATAGAAATCAGCTTCAGGCGTAACGATACTACGACTGGTGCGCGAAGGCACAAAGTTGTGATGAGTGTACGATGCACCGAATGTAACTTTCTGCCAGTTTGAAGCATTCCACTCAAAATCACTACGTGCTATCCAGTCAGTTATTCCGTTACGGTCCTTTGTTTGTTCTAAATTATAATCAATAACATCACCGCCTTCATATAACCATTCGTTTTCCTTATACTTCAGTATAGAATTATAGCGGGTGAAAGCAGCTGTGAATTCTCCGTACAAACGAGGAGAGAATACATAATTCCAACCGCCCGAAGCTACAAGATTACCCCAGTTGAAATTACTCAGATATAGACTTTTGTAATCTCTGTAAAGTGTCGGTACCTCTTCAGAGCCTGCACGCAGATAATCGTTACCCCAGTAAAACATCACATACGCACGGCTACGGTCAGAGAAATGATGATTGATTTTGGCATTGACATCAGTAAGGGCATAGCCGAATTTCGGTTTGGTATCATCAAGAAAATGTCCGGCTATAGCCAATGCAGGGATACTGAGCACATCAAGCCACGATCGCCGCAGGGCTAACGAATAACTTGTACGTCCGCGTTTCAGAGGCCCGTCGATATTGAATGCGCCGGATATAAGACCTAAGGTAAAAGAACCGTGATGTTCACTGAGAGAGCCGTCTTTGGTATGTACATCAAGATAAGATGACAGCCGGCCGTCATAACGGGAAGGAAATGCTGATTTATAGAAATCGGCGTTCTTTATAGCTTCAGTATTAAAAGCCGAAAACAATCCTCCGAGATGATTGATTTGATAGAGAGGTATATTGTCAAGCGTATATAGATTTTCGTCAGCAATGCAGCCATGTACATACATTCCCGCCAGACCTTCGGTACCTGCCGAAACACC
>CAMWKC010000347.1 GCA_947174735.1 uncultured Porphyromonadaceae bacterium | reverse complement strand
CATTATATCTGTCACCGACAACAGGAATTGCGGCTACTGCGTTTTCAAGAGTCGACCACTCATTATCAGATAGGTTAAAACTTAGTGTATGCAGATTCTCTATAAGATGGGATTCCTTTGTAGTGCCGGGTATAGGTACTATCCACGGAGCTTTATGAAGCAACCAGCCGAGCGCTACCTGCGACGAAGTCATACCGCGTGTACGGCCAAACTGCTGAAGCTCGTTGACAATACGTGTGTTCGCTCTGATTGCTTCAGGCTGAAAGCGTGGCAGAGTATGTCGGTTGTCATTATCAGTATCAAAGACTGTATACTCATTTATACAGCCGCCTAAGAAACCACGGTTAAGGGGACTATAAGGAACAAAACCTATTCCTAATTCACGACATGTATCAAGCACACCGTTTTCTTCGACAAGACAGTGCATCAGATGATACTCACTCTGTATGGCAGTCAACGGACAGATAGCATGGGCTTTCCTGATAGTTTCGGCACTGACCTCACACAGTCCCCAGCGCTGTACCTTACCTTCTTTCATCAGTTCACTTATAGTCTCGGCTACCTCTTCGATAGGGGTATTCATATCATAACGATGCTGATAAAATAATGGTATAGTGTCAAGACGCAGACGTTTTAATGACTCCTCGCAATATCGGCGCACAGTGGTCCGACTACTATCCTGTCGACCGGTACCTTTACCATCAATTACTTCATGTCCGAATTTTGTTGTCAGATTAACACGTCCTTTATACGGAGCAAGCGCTTCACCTGCCAACAGTTCATTACGCAAAGGACCGTATATGATAGCAGTGTCAAACAGAGTGACGCCACGGTCAACAGCTTCATGAATAATACGTATACATTCCTTTCGGTCTGGCGACTGCGAACGGTTGTAGTTCATACCCATGCAGCCCAACCCTAAAGCTGATACTTCCATAGCGGCATTGCCTGAACCAAGCGTACGGTATTCCATACCGTCTCTTTTTACTGTTGCTCCGTTCTTAGGTCCAAGTACATTCTTAGCAGCCTGAATTTTGTTTAGTGTAGGATTTATGGTAAGTGCCGCACCTATAGTAGCCGCAGTTTTCAGAAAGCTACGCCGGCTCATTGATTTGTTACTACTCATAACTCTATTTTCTTAATGACTCTTGCCGGATTTCCGGCTACTATTGTCATAGGAGGTACATCGTGAGTCACCACGCTCTGAGCACCGACTATAGCACCGTATCCAATCTTGACACCGGGGAGTATCGTTGAGTTTATACCTATCCATACTTTATCCTCAATTACAATCGGACGACCGTATGTGGCACTGCGGTTATCAGGATTAACATCATGGTTAATAGTAATCAGATTACATTTCGGACCGATAAATACACCGTTGCCTATCGTTATACCGCCGCGTCCGAAGAATGTACAGCACTGTTGTATAAAGCAATCCTTACCGATAGTCACTGGTTTGCCGTAGTCAATATATAAAGGAGGCAATACAGTTGTACTCATATCGAGAGGCTTGCCGAGAATTACTTCCATCAGTTCGTGTACTCTTTTTTGGTCGCGGACACTCACAGTGGCTAATTCCTGTGCTGTCTCCATAGTTGAGAATATGTCATCGATAAGGAGTTCATAACCCGGTTCATTCGGCGATACCATCTCGCCGCTGAGATCTTTTGCGAATATATCGTTCATTGCAGTGTCATTTTGATTTACACCGCAAAATTACAGTAAGCCTCATAACAAAGCTTTGCTGTGAGGCTCAAATTACTTAACGGTAAAAATACTCATGAAAATGTAGGCGCCATACCATACGTTTCTTTATATAATCTGGAGAAATGAGACAGGTTTTTGAAGCCTACATCAAAACAGACTTCCGTAACTTTCCGTCCTCCCTTACGGATAAGCTCACGGGCAGCCTCAAGCCGACGGCGTATAAGCCATTTCTGCGGTGTCAGTTCACTTACCTTTCTGAAATCACGTTTGAATGTTGCGAGGCTACGTCCGGTATAATAGGCTATCTCCTGCATCGAGAGGTCGTTCATGTAGTTTTTCTCCAGAAAGTCAACAATGTCAATCTTCCATGGATCAACAAAATCAAACAGCGAAGCGTAAAGGTTCTCATCAGTATTAAGAATGGCATACATACCCTCGGCCATCTTCATTTTAAGTATCTCGTCAGGCGGAATTACTGCAACATCAAAGTACGGCAGGAGTGACTCAAACAGATTCCTCACATCACGACGGTCAGCAGAAAATTTTACCAGACTCTTCTTCTCCCTCTTTGCATCTGTCGGAATCTCATGTCGGTTCAGCGTTCTAAAAAATTCTCTGAGATATTCCCGTGAAAACTTCAGGACTACCGAACGATACGGCTGACCATCTTTCACCCGCTTCTGTAACCACATTCTGTTATCGCGCCTCATAAAAGCACAGTCACCGGCACTAAGCACAGTCTTTCGGGGGCCATCGTTTATTTCAAGTTCACCGGAATGAATATATATCAGTGTATGCTCACGATTACAGTGAGCACATCCGCGATCATCAGTAAAATAGCTTGCAATGAATATGTTTGAACAGTCGAAAACATCAAGTTTTTCCATATCGGGTACGTATTACTATGCAAAGTTAATACCGACAGAATAAATTTATTTTGCTGTGAAGCTCAAATATTCAGCTTTAAAACTAATAAGTCTGTTTCACATAACAGCTTTAGGTCATAATAGCTTCTCTTAAATTATATATCCCTGCCGTTTCAAGACATAACCATTGTCTTGAAACGGCAGGGATATATAATTT
>CAMWKC010000346.1 GCA_947174735.1 uncultured Porphyromonadaceae bacterium | reverse complement strand
GTTTAGTATATGGATATTTATATGCAAATATAGCTATAAATATCCATATACTAAACCATGAAAGATACTATAAAATTTAAAATTAATTGTCTTTTTATTTTCAGGATAGATAAGGAAAATGTGATAAAGGCAGAAAAAAGAGAAATTGAAAAAATTTTGTGATAAAAAATGTTTTTTTCAGAACTAATTTAAGGTAGACGGGGTTATAGAAATGAACGGCAACCACAGAGCTTGCTCAGAATGGTCAGCTAAGTCGGAATAAACTGAACAACAAAACCTTAAACACAAAACTGCTATGTCACACTACGTTTACTTTATAATACTCCTTATGGCTGTAATGATGGCAGCTATAATATGGCACTTCAATGTAAAGGCCGCTCAGACAGGACGTCGCTGCTACGTGGCTCCGGCCGATATGAAGAAAGCAGGAATGCAGCCTGTTGACCGTCCCGTAAGTGAGACTGAGCGACAGACTCGTCAGTTAATAGGTAACGAGGCATACGATCGTATGACAAGCGTAGTAGACAACATATTGCGCCGCCATCGTCATGACTGCAGTGTGACAGTCAGACTTACCGCCGGTCCTGATTCGGCTGAGGCTGCAAAAGAATTTCACAGTCTGTTGCCTGGTGACTCTCTGACTTTGCGTCACGCTTCGGAGAACGGTTGTGATTTTATTAATGTGTATTCCCGTGGTCTGCGTATCGGTCGTCTTATGTTGGGTGATGCTGATGTCGTATCACATGTTTTAGCCTCAACTGTGCTGACCGGTTGCTATGTATGCGAGCAGAGAAGCTATGGCGACTGTGATAGTATGATGATGGGTATCGTAGTATTTCACTCAGATGCCGAAACCTATAAGGCACGTCAGGGTGAGGCCGACATAGCTGAACCTTATAAGATGACCGTAGAGGGTCCGCAGCGTATAGTTCTCTATCAGAACTAAGATAATAGTCTCTTGCCGTTATCAGACCTTGATTTGAGAAGGTGAGGAGAGAGGTAAGTAGGTATGATTTAGCTTATAAAGCCTTTATCGCGAAGTAGTTTTTCAAGCATCTGAGATACACTTTCGTTGAGAGCACGCGGATAGCGTATGTCTGTGAAGACCTGTGCTAATGTTTCCTTGCCGTTATCAGTTACAAACTGCTTGTTAGGTTCATATTCCTCTTTTGTTTTGAAAAGGTCAATAATATCGGCATCGCTGTCAGCACGGTATTGTTCGCGATGCACGACAGCTTTGAGCGGCAGACGTTCACACTGTTGTGCGGGAGCAGCAGGATAGCCGAGGCTCAGACAGGCTACTGGTATGACAAGTTCGGGAAGATTGAGAAGTTCGGAAATCTTATCAGCATTATAAGTTACTGTACCGAGGTAACATGTACCGAGACCTTCGGTTTCGGCGATAGTAACAATCTGTTGTGCCAGTATAACGGCATCTGTCATAGCCGACATAAAACTCAGTAGGTTATTATAACCCGGGTCTGCTTTAGACAGCTTACACCAACGTGTGAAGCGGTTGAAATCAGCGCATATCGTCAGCAGGACGTCAGCACCGGTAGAAGCAGGCTGGTTGAAGTGCAGGGGAGTAAGAGCGGCTTTACGTTCAGGGTCGCGGGTGACAATGACGGTATAGAGTTGCATGTTGCCTGTAGTCGGAGCACGCATAGCACGTTCGAGTATGGAATCGAGCAGTTCATCTGAGATGTGGCGCTCAGGGTCATAGGCGCGTACTGTAGCACGCGAGGTGAAATAATCTTTTTCCATTTTGCAGTTATATTCTTATGTGAAGTTATAAAATCAAAGTTAGTCTGTTTATGGCAATCATGCAAATCATTTCTGTATGTTTAACCGAAAGAATAAGGCCCTTATATGGTTTTCGGTGTAACTTCGCTTTGGCTTATCGGTAAAGAATATTATATTTGCAAAAAATTATTTTTCGAAAATATAATTTTATCGTTTATGGAATTTCTCGATCGAAAAGAGGAGCTCGCCGAACTTAAACGTGTTCTGAATCCTAAAACGCCTCCCTGTTTTGTGGTCATATACGGACGTAGACGCCTCGGTAAGTCAACACTCATTAAAAAAGCACTCGATTCGGGAAGTATATATTATATGGCTGGTGACTTTGTTGATCAGGTTCAGCGTGAGATGCTGATATCCCGTCTGTGTGAAAAAATCCCGGCTATGAAAATCGGCAATCCCAAGTCATGGGAGGATATATTCAAGATGCTTAATCTGTTGACAACGGAGCAGTTTACTCTCTGCCTTGATGAATTTCCATATATGGTTAAACATGCTCCTGAGCTTCCGTCAATTCTTCAGAGACTTGTGGATTCGAAAGAATTAAAATATAATCTTGTGATTTGCGGCAGTTCGCAACGGATGATGCAGAATATGATTCTCTCACGATCAGAACCGCTTTTCGGCCGAGCCAGAGCAATTATGGATATAAAGCCGCTACCGATCTCTTATCTTCAGGAAGGTCTTCATCTGGGTGCTGTTGAAACCATTGAAGAATATAGTGTCTGGGGTGGTGTGCCGCGTTATTGGGAACTTAGGGAGGAATACGAGTCTTTGGACGAGGCGCTTCGTGCCACAATGCTAACTCCGGCGGGTGTATTATATGAGGAGCCGAAGCGATTGTTTATGGACGACATGATGTCAACTGTTCAGTCGGAATCTCTGATGGCTGTTGTGGCCGGTGGTGCTAATCGTCTTTCCGAGATTGCGTGCCGAATGGGTAAAGAATCGACAGCCCTTTCAGCTCCTATTGATCGTTTGATTCAGATGAATTATAT
>CAMWKC010000345.1 GCA_947174735.1 uncultured Porphyromonadaceae bacterium | reverse complement strand
ATGGCGGTCGGTATATAATAAAAAAGATATATGAAGTTACAAGTCGTGTACTTGTAGGCCGAAAGGTAGACAAATCGTTGACTACTTTTGTATTATCTTTGGTAAAGATACTTCTGTACTTTATACTTATAGTTACTGTTATAGGTATTCTGGGTATAGAAACAAGCAGTTTTCTTGCACTCTTTGCTTCTGCCGGTGTCGCCATAGGTATGGCTCTGAGCGGTACACTACAGAATTTTGCCGGTGGTGTACTTATTCTTCTTCTTAAGCCATATAGAGTAGGTGATTATATTGAAGCACAAGGTTATGCCGGTACAGTGAAAGAGATTCAGATATTTCATACGGTTATAAACACAACCGACAATAAGGCTATAATCATACCTAACGGCGGTCTCTCTACAGGTACAATAAATAATTATTCCCTTGAGGATTACCGTCGTGTGGACTGGACAATATCATTGGCATACGGTGATGATTATGAGAAAGCACGGGAAGTGATACTCGAAATGCTTGCAGAGGAAGAAATGGCTGTTAAGACTACTGTCGCCGCCGACCGTCAGCGACGTGCTCTTAAAGTGGCTGAGGACAAGCGTGAGGCTATGCTTGAAGAATGTGCCAAACATCCGGAGGATAAGGCATGTCGCGAACTTCTTGAAGAGCCTGCGGAATTGATGCCTGAGAAGAAACGCAGCTGGATAAAAAGACTATTCGGACGGAAGAATAGTAATATTCTACAGGCTGATACACAGGTGCTTAAACAGATAACCGTACCGAGTATTACGGATAATACGGAACGTCCCCCATTTGTAGGTCTAAGTGCTTTGGCTGACAGTAGTATCAATCTGACGGTAAGAGCATGGACGCACAGTTCTGACTACTGGACGCTGTTCTTTAAGATGAATCATCGGTTCTATAAGGAATTGCCGGAACGCGGATTTCATTTTCCGTTTCCTCAGATGGATGTACATATTTCACAGAATACAGACTGAAAAAAGGGTGTATCAAATCTTTCTTTTGATACACCCTTTTTGAGTCACCTCTTTTATAGAGAATATTTCACCTTCCGACAAACCTTATGTCAGCGTTTTTACTGGTAGATTTGTGTGCGGTGGTTATCCGCAGTGCCAGTATTTATGAACGAGATCCAGCATGGCTTTATGGTTATCCATAACCTGGCGACGTAAATCAGCATCGTTAAAGCCACGTAGTTTCTTTATTATGCCGTCAATAAGGCGGGGTGAGAATACTTCACGTTCCTCAAATATGCTGCGTACTTTTTCAAGTTCATCTGCTGAAGCAACACATGAGTCAGGTAATGAGCGGAGAGCCTCAAGCTTCTCTTTGTTTTCATCATTATGTATGTTTACAGATACATACATATCTTTGGCACGTTCAAGAGCATCTTCCATTTCAAAGCCCTTGCGTGCTGCCACCACCATAGCAGCTATGAGCTGATATACATCAGCCGAACAGTCTGCGCTGCGTAACTCAACAGTTTGCTTCTGCGGTGCGGCTGCTGTATCGGCTGTCTCGAGCGGATTAGCCTGAGAGCACATATCCTTGTCACCGGTCCAACCAAGAGGTACACGTACGAGCACTGAGCGGTTACGGTCGCCCCAGCATACCGATGTAGGTGCCTCCTGATGCGGTACGAGACGGAAATAAGAGGTAGGTACTTTATTACCCATAGCAGTTATAGCAGGAGCGTATGTCAATATACCAGCTATAGCTTTCTTTGCCACATCGCTCAGCATACCGTTTTCACTCATCATATTCTGTCCGTCTTTCATAATCTTGAAGTGAATATGCAGACCGCTTCCGGCTTTACCGGCTGTAATCTTGGGAGCAAAAGTCACATCATAACCTTTACGCATAGCGAGTGAGCGAATTATCCACTTGGCAATCATTAAATTGTCGGCAGCCTGACGAGCAGGAATAGGCAGGAATTCAATTTCGTTCTGTTCGAAAATCTTATTGTCAATAGTGAAATTGCCTACCTCATTGTGGCCATATTTAATCTGACCACCGGCCTGAGCGATTAGATTCATGCACTCTACGCGGAAATCATTAAATTTGGCATAAGGTGATGATTCGTGATAACCCTTCTGGTCGGAAGCCGGGAACAGACCACTATCAGGAGCTATGACATAATATTCGAGCTCACCCATAGCATAGAAATCCATGCCTGTGACATTGCGAAATTCCTCGCAAGCTTTGGTGAGAGTGTATTCAGGAGATGCTTTGAGCGGGTTGCCTTCCTTGTCAAAGAAAGAAGCAAGGAGGGTAATAGTAGGTACCTCGGCGAAAGGATCGACAAAAACAGTGGAGAAACGAGGTATAACATAAAGATCGCTGTTACCAGCTTCTATAAAGGGGAAGAGGCTTGAGCCGTCCACACGCTCACCATAGGTCAGAATAGAATCAAGATACTCTTCTGAATTGATAACGAAGTTAAGAGTCTTGAGTCGGTTATCATCAGCAGGATACATGAAGTTAACCATACGTATGCCGTTTTCCTTGACATAACGTATTATGTCGGCCTTGGTTATTTGCGCAGGTTCCTTCTGTAGGAACTGAACCACCAGATTGGGGCAAAGGGAGATGTTTGTGTTCATTTAAGGTAATGGTATAGATGAAAGGTAGTATATAATACTCTCGCACAAGTCCGGTAAGTTAGGCGATCCGGTGCGAGGTTTGATAAACCGTGGCAAAGATAAAGAAGATTTTTGATGGTGCCAAGAAAAAGAGGATGAAAAGTCAACAGAACCTTCCGAACGGAGATGAAGTATGAACCTTAGCG
>CAMWKC010000344.1 GCA_947174735.1 uncultured Porphyromonadaceae bacterium | reverse complement strand
CCGAGACGCTCAGGAGTCTCGTGGGCTCGGAGACGTGTATAAGCGACAGATTTGTAGGTGTCAGATTTAGAGATTTTCTAAAAATGCTTTTGTATATAAAGAAGATTTAGTTAACTTTGACCAAATCCTTAAAAAAGCGGTAATTTTATAGAGAGAAAAAAGTTATTCGATTTCTCTTTTAACTTACAAAAATATAATAGGCTTGCTAAAGTCATCGAAAAAGATAGGCTTAAGAGAAACTTAAATGCTCGATTATAATAAAGTATTAACCGGCAAACGCCAAATAATTAACACATCAAATTATGTTAACTCCTGACGAAGTACTAAATCTTTTAGCTGATATTGAAAGCGACCGGATTGAACGTACAATATCAACTACCAATACAGACAAATTCGGACAGGCAATTTGTGCATTTGCCAATGACCTGCCCAACCATAATCTTCCGGGATATTTGATAATAGGTGTAGACGATAAAAGTGGTAACGTAAATCCAGAAGTTAAAATTACCGACCAGTTATTGCAAAACTTAGGTGGTATAAAGACTGATGGTAAACTTCAGCCTCAGGTTAGTATGACAATTGAAAAAGTATCACTTCCAAATGGTGATGTAGCAGTAGTCACTGTACAACCTTGTCAATTCACGCCAGTTAGATATGACGGCAGAATCTGGATTCGCAACGGGCCTCGTAAGTGTATCGCTAGTGAAGCAGATGAAAAACGACTTCTGGAAAAGCGTACCAGCAAAATGCTTACTTTTGACGCTTTGCCTTGTCTGGACTCAACACTTGATGATCTTGATTTGAATGCTTTTAAGCAAGTTTATCTGCCTAAAGCATTTCCGGAAGAAGTACTTAAAACAGATAATCGAAACGTAGAGCAACAACTACAGGCTCTTGGATACTACAACATAAAATATAATTGTCCCACTTATGCAGGAATTATAATGTTCGGAAAAAATCCTGAGCGATTTATGCCCGGATGCTATGTCCAGTATGTCAGATTTAGCGGTCTGACACGTGCTTGTAAAATTAAAAGTGAATATAAGTTTTCCGGTAATTTGGTAAAAATTTTATCACAACTTGATACATTTGTTGACGCATCAATCACAAATCGTCGTCCTGTACCTGTTTCCGCACTAAGAGAAGAGATACGAGTAGATTATCCACATTGGGCCACCCGAGAACTACTAATGAATGCAATTTGTCATCGGGATTATGAAGGTAACGGACCTGTTCAGTTTTATCAATATGATGATCGCATCGAAATAATGAATCCTGGAGGTTTATATGGAAAAGCGACTCCGGAAAATTTTCCATACGTAAACGATTATCGTAACGGTATAGTTGCGGAAGGAATGAAAGTACTCGGTTTTGTCAATCGTTATAGCCGCGGTGTACAGACAGTTCAAGACGAGCTTAAATCTAACGGTAATGGGGTAGCAGATTTTCAACTACATCTTGTCACAGCTTTTCTTGTTGTAGAATATATATCTTCTGGTGCTTTCAAAGAAACAAATAAAGAAACAAATAAAGAAACAAATAAAGAAACAAATAAAGAAACAAAGATAAAAAAACAAATAAAAGTAATTTGCGAATTGGTTAGGGAGAATCCTTATATCACATATAACGAATTTATGGAGAAATTAGATATAGGATACTCCTCTGTATATGAAAGAGTAAAAATATTAAAGCAGCAGGGTATATTAATCAGAAACGGCGGATTATATGGTGGAAGCTGGAAAATTAATGAAGAACTTTATTCTCAGTTTTATTTATCATCTTAAACAACTATCTAAAAATACCCTTACCCTCAGTTCAAACGTACCCAAGTATCCAATCTTAGTCCATAATCAATTAGTACAACACAAGAACTTTTAATTTATTCCTTACAAAAGTTAACCTTTAAGTTCTGTGTAGTTCTGTGTTTCAGTTCCTGTGTGGTTCTGTGTCCCTCCTCGCCGCGACGTTCCCGGTGAGCGAAGCGAACGTTCCCGTGTTGTTATAGATACCGGTAAATAATTCAACTTTACCAAAACTTTTTCCTCCTAACCGATGTTATAAAGATAGAAAATCGTTTGCTTCATGCTCTTAGATTTAAGAGGTATTCAGCGATTTTTAATTCATGATGTTAGGTTAGTTAGAAAGTATTATGGAAAACACAAAGGCGCCAATCCGTGAGGACAGGCGCCTTAATTATTTGAAAAGTGTATTGATTATGTTGTCACTCTTTAATAGTCGGTGACGATAACAGGATTTATTTCACCAACACTTTAACAGCAGATGTGGAAGTCTTTACTATGTAGAGACCGGGGGCAAGATTTTCTCTTCCGGTCTGCTGACCTGCTATGTTGAAGATGGTAGCATCAGCAGGAGCTGAAATAAAGCCTTTTCCAGCATGTATCTGTGATGCGTCAGCACCGATACTGTTGACTATAGTGGGATCTGAGAAATCGGTTATATACTCGCCTAAGTTGCCTGACCATTCTCCTGTAAGTTTGTTACCTTCGGCAGAGATAAGGTCGAATACGAGAGTATAATCGTTTTCACTATTCTTAGTTATAGTAATTGTTCCATCCATTGCAAGAGCTACTTTGGTTGAGCCATCCTCTTCATAAATTGTAAGAGCTGTTCCCAACGCTACATAGTAGCCGCTAAAGATTTCATACCATATTCCCTGCATATAGTGAGCCGGTAACGGACCGCCCATAAATACATCAGTAGGACTGAATTCTCCTACTAAATTATCGAGATTCATAGGTGCATGGTCTTCGGTGAATAGTTCCACGTTGAACAGTTGTCCGGCAGCTACAATAAAACCGTCTTCGTCAAGCATATCATCAC
>CAMWKC010000343.1 GCA_947174735.1 uncultured Porphyromonadaceae bacterium | reverse complement strand
AGATTGAACTTCTCGGACCGTATGTACCGGGAGTGCAGTCTTCCGAATACTCGTATACACCCGGAGTCAGAGATGTGGAACCAGTGGTGTCGAAGAAGTCTGTTATCAGTTCAAAGTTCCAGTTGGTGTCATTGAAGCGGATGTAGAACTCACCCGATTGCGGATCGTTGATTTCGACTTCTGTGGCTTCGGTTGCCTTTAACTCAAGAAGCGGTGAGTAACCGGCCAGAGGACCTGAATAGACAGCGTTAAATTCGGTGTCTCCGTCGAGAGTCAGTGCAAACGATATAAGATAGTTGTTTCCATCAAGTGCAACGGTTATCTCACCGGCAGTGATAGCAGACTGTTTGCCGTCAAGCTTTACCCAAGACCAGTCGGGGTCGGTGTCGAAAGTCCATTCGCTGTTTGTCGGACTTGCAGTGTAGACACCTGCTTCAAGATATTCGGCAGTCATCGGACCGCAGAGGAAAAGCTGTAGTTCGGTGCCGTTGGCATCAGTAAACGTAAGGTCGGTACGGCCGGAGGAATACGGATGTGCTGAAGCTGTTGTGAAAGTTACTGCACTCGGTTCAGGAGTCGGCTTATTCAGGAAATTAATTTCACCTTCGTAGGTTATGATAGCGTTACGGCCGCTTTCGAGTGTAAGGTCCATGGTTATGGTATAGACATTACCGTTCTTTTCGACTGTGACAGGGCCGTTATAGTGATTGGTTGAGTAGGGACTATAGATAGAAAGTGAACTCTTCGGGCCGTATGTGCCGGGAGTGCAGTCTTCCGAATACTCGTATACACCCGGAGTCAGAGATGTGGAACCAGTGGTGTCGAAGAAGTCTGTTATCAGTTCAAAGTTCCAGTTGGTGTCATTGAAGCGGATGTAGAACTCACCCGATTGCGGATCGTTGATTTCGACTTCTGTGGCTTCGGTTGCCTTTAACTCAAGAAGCGGTGAGTAACCGGCCAGAGGACCTGAATAGACAGCGTTAAATTCGGTGTCTCCGTCGAGAGTCAGTGCAAACGATATAAGATAGTTGTTTCCATCAAGTGCAACGGTTATCTCACCGGCAGTGATAGCAGACTGTTTGCCGTCAAGCTTTACCCAAGACCAGTCGGGGTCGGTGTCGAAAGTCCATTCGCTGTTTGTCGGACTTGCAGTGTAGACACCTGCTTCAAGATATTCGGCAGTCATCGGACCGCAGAGGAAAAGCTGTAGTTCGGTGCCGTTGGCATCAGTAAACGTAAGGTCGGTACGGCCGGAGGAATACGGGCGTGCGGAAGCCGTTGTGAAAGTCACTGTACCCGGATCAGGGTTTGAAATCTCGACAAACGAGACCTCGCTGACATAGTCGATGTTGAACTTTGTCATGAGTCCTTCGGTGTCGGTCACGGTCATGGTCTGGGCTTGAGCCGTAACCACAAACGTTCCCGCCGCAAAAAGGGTGGCAAGGAATTTGTTCATAGATTATTGAGGTTAATGTTAGCAAGTTCAAAGATATTAACAAATTTCAATATTTGCAAATTAATTTGGGATATTTGGTTAAAAGATCCCAGTAAAATGTCTACACGGTACTTGACTGACTGATTCCATTCTATAATGGGTTATGGTGCTCTTAAATTGCTTAAATTGGATTCTCAGAGCCTTAAAAAAGCTCTCTCCTATGTCGAGTATTAAAGAATACCCATTTTCCAATAGCAAAAATGTGAAGAGTTGACCCATGTTGTTCTCTGTAGGCATTCCGGTCTAAAGGCCTATATTGAATCAGAAAGTAAATATTTTTGTGATTTGAACTTTATATGCCTTTCGATAGTTTAAAAGAAAAATATTAATCGCTAACTCAATACAACTGTAATTATGGACATTCAGGAAATTCTTGCCCATCTGAAGGAGAAATTTGGTGACTCTTTCGATATTTCAAAGGTTACAAGCGCTCTTAAAGGTTTTGATCTTAAGAATCTTTCCTTAACTGATATCATTTCCAAGCTTCATGCTGACGGACTTCTCAACAATATAGGCAATATTGGTCTTGACAGTGTAAAAGACAACGTAATCGAGGGACTTAAAAACAAAGCCGGTGGCATGTTAGGCGGCATATTCGGCAAATAATTGCTGATTCGGCCTTTCAACAGTCAATTTTTATAACTGCCTCTTCCAAACAGACGTTAACTGTCGGACGCGTTATAGATATGGATAGAAATATAGTTGGCTCCGCATTAACTTTGATTTGCGGAGCCAACTTCTTTATCTATATGCTCTATGTAAGTATACATACAGTAAGTGACAAGTCTCTTGATAAATTTTACAAAGAAATTAGAGTAAGCTCTACGTCTTTAATGTTCAATCTAAGCTATGGTTTTCAGGTCATCATTGATGGATTCAGTACAACCTTTACCTAATACTTTATTATAGATGAATTTCAATCTATGTCATTATAGGGATAGTAGAGGAAGAAATCTCCTCAATCTTCTAAGAGAATCTCTCTTCAGCAAATCTTAGCTTCTTTGTGGATTTTACCAATTACTCTATTTATCTTATATTCTTCTACAACCGACATTCTTTCATTTTTTTCTGAACTTTCAGGTTATTAAAATATGTGTCTTTCTGTGAAGTTTATTCCTATGCTGTTTCTGTGAGAAAATAACTATGACATTTCTGGTGAGCATAGGTGGGCTATTAGGTTTACAGCGTAAGGCTGACTCACTAAAAATAAGAGTATTTTTGAGGAAGCGAAAGTATTTTAAATGAAAGAGTCGTGGAATTTTTAAATTAAAATAAAACCAAAAAATATTAATAGATAAAAAAAAATAAAAAATTTAAATTAGGACCGCCAGATATGATCGTTTGGGTGG
>CAMWKC010000342.1 GCA_947174735.1 uncultured Porphyromonadaceae bacterium | reverse complement strand
GTGTGCAGACGACGGTGATAACGGAAAGACCAGCCCATGGAAATAGGACCTGCTATCTTCACTTTGATACCGAGTAGAGCTTCTGCCCAGAGCACTGAAGCGCTTTGATTAAGCAGAGCGAAATGATTGGTTTGGTCCCAATAGCCGGAGGTGATGGTTATATCGGTGATGTCGTAACGAAAGGCCGACCAACCGAGGCGCATACCGAAGCCTACCTGATAATCAGGCGAACTCTTATAAAGAAAATTATAGTCAAAACCTATCTTAAAGAAAGGCGAGGTTTTGCAGCGGTAGCGGTAGTTATTTAGCTCCGGGGTGTTGTCGGCCTGACCTATACCGATTTCAACTGTAGGGAGTATCCAGTTATAAAGTGATAACTGACCTGAGGCGCTGAAGGACGTATAAGACTGTCCGGCCAGTTTCATTATGGCATCGAAAAAGTCAACGCCTACAGTAACGGCGTCAAGGAGCGGATATACAGGACCTGATTTTACCTTTGTTATAGTATCGAGCTGTGAGAGAAACAGTACCGGTTCGTCAAGCTGATTTCCGTGTTTGTCGTAATAATGCAGTGTAGGCTGATCGGGTTTGTTGGGGTCATTATCGACGGGTGTGACCTTTTTCTGTGCCCATGTCAGACACGGACACAGAAATAATATCAGAAGCATAGTCAGCGATAATCGGTCAGACTGTCTCATCTTCATCGGTGTTGACACGGAAATAGATGTGAATATTCTCTATAGCCACATTGTCGATGTAGCCGCGCGGACATGTCACCGAATCAATGCAGTAAGTGGTGGTTGTAAGGTCCGTTATACGGAATATATATATTACTCCGCAGGCAGCCGATACAAATTGCGGTTCGATATCATAACTAATCGAAATAGTATCGGCTATACCAAACCGTCCTAAAGCACCTTGCAGATAACGGATTACATAATTGACAGTTGAAGATGTGCCGTCGATACGAAGTGGCAGATAAGTCTGTGCCAAAGAGCGTACCGAATCATGAAGTATCGAGTCACCTGGCGCTCCTATCGCGTAGATACTTACCGAATCAATTGACACAGCCTGTGGTGTCTCAGTTGCTGTATAGAAACCGGCAAGCGGGAGAGAGTTACGGTTATCATAGCACTCGTCACTGTTGCAGGCTATAACACCTGTCAGTATAGCTCCTCCTAAGACGTAAGGCAGCAGACGTCTGACCATCATAGTCACCATTGTTCAGAGATAAGGTAATTATTACGTTCAGGTGCGTTGCGAGCTATAAGCTCACCGATAAAACCTGTCAGAAAGAACTGCAGCCCCATCACCATAGCAGCTAAGGAGAGGTAAAAGTAAACTGAATTGGTGACGTAGAAGTGATATGAGTCCGAGCAGATACTTATAATCTTGAGCGTAAGAACCACACATATAGCCACAAATCCCAAAAGGAACATCAATGAGCCGAACAGACCGAAAATATGCATCGGTTTGATACCGAATTTCGATTGAAACCAGAGTGTACCGAGGTCAAGATAGCCGTTGACGAAACGGTCAAGGCCGAATTTGGTCTGACCATATTTGCGTGCACGGTGCTGTACCACTTTTTCGCCGATTTTCTTATAGCCGGCATTCTTAGCCAGATAAGGAATATAACGGTGCATGTCACCGTAGACCTCGATGTGTTTTACTACATCGCGACGATAAGCCTTAAGACCACAGTTGAAATCGTGCAGATTGTGTATACCGCTTACACGGCGTGCTGTGGCGTTGAAGAGCTTGGTGGGTATAGTTTTTGACAGCGGATCATAACGTTTCTTCTTCCAGCCTGATACAAGGTCATAGCCATCGGCAGTTATCATACGGTAGAGTTCGGGAATCTCATCGGGGCTATCCTGCAAGTCAGCATCCATAGTGATGACTACATCACCCTCGGCACGTCGGAATCCACAGTTGAGAGCCGGTGACTTACCATAGTTGCGCGAGAAAGATATAGCGTGTATGTGCTCGGGGTCAGCTGCAGCCAACTCCTTTATGACACGCAAAGAGCCGTCGGTGGAGCCGTCGTTAACGAATATTATCTCGTAGGAAAAATCGTTCTGCTTCATGACACGGCTTATCCAGTCGGTCAGTTCGGGTAGGGATTCCTCCTCGTTGTATAAAGGTATGATAACAGAAATATCCATAGGCTTGGAAGGGAGTAGAGATCAGACAATGTTACCGGCTATACGTCGGCGACGTACCGTTATGAGGGCGAGGGGAATGGAAAGCAATGTTCCGAAGAAGGCCGTACTCCATGCTAATGAAGATATAAACTCAAGCGGAGAGGGGAGGAGGTGACGTTCGCGTGCCATATTGATGAGGTCAATATTACGTTGGTGGGCTTGCAGAAGTTCTCCGGAGAGGTTATCGTTGAGCTGGGCCATTGTGGTGTCAATGTAGACGTTGATGAAATCCGGCTCGAAGAAGGTGATATACAGCGCCGAAAGAAGAGTGCATATCATTGTACCGAAGATAATGGAGTACATGGCAAAAAGCCACATGGGTACGAATTTGTTATACATCGGCAGACGTATGGATATACGACGCATGTAGACGAGGAGACATATAGGTATGAGTATGGCGCCGACAAGTGCCAACGGTAATGACGGGTAGTGTATACTTAACAGCATACAGGCCGACATGAAGGTGAGGAGGAGACCGATAGGAAGGCCGGCACGTGCGGCCAGACGAAAAATAGATGGAGAGGGCATGGTTGTTTTTGTGATAATTATGGGTGTTATGGGAATTATGGGGAAGCGAGCTGAAGCTCGCGCACAGAACCAGAGCGGCACGTAGGGCGCCTGGAGTGGAGGACACAGGGTACTATGGGG
>CAMWKC010000341.1 GCA_947174735.1 uncultured Porphyromonadaceae bacterium | reverse complement strand
ATTCAGTATTTAGGATTAAAGGATAGAAAAAACGTGATAAATGTCTATATTAATCCTCTTATCGAGAGTGGGAGTTTGGTAATGACTCAACCTAACAGTCCTACAAGCCGTAATCAGACTTATGTAACTGTAACAGAAAACTTATAGTGTACTTATAGTACTATTGATATGAGTTGAGGAGGGTGATAAGGGGCTGGAGGTTAGATTCAGTGAGGAGAGCGTTGAGGGAGATACGGAGACGTTCGCCGCCGGGAGGAACAGTAGGACGGCGTATTGGGAGGACATCAAGACCGGCGGTATGCAGACGGTCAGCTAATGTCAGAGCTTTAGCGGCATCACCAGTGAGATAGGGGATTATCTGGGAACAGGCAGAGCGGTTGAGACACTTGCCAAGCCATTGCCACAGATGTTGCAGATGTTCGCGTTCGGTGTACATGGCAGTCATCTTTTCGAGCATAAGCAGAGTCCATGCGCAACAGGCCGGAGGGAGAGCTGTTGAGAAGATAAAAGGACGTGCTGAATTGAGTAACCAGCGTTTCATCGAGGTGGAACATATAGTGTATGCTCCCACAGAGGCTAATGCTTTGCCTGCTGTACCAACAATAAGGTCTATATCTTCGATATAATTCGTCTGTTCACAAAGTCCGAGACCGTGTTCACCGAACACACCGACACCGTGAGCTTCATCGACATAAAGCACGATGCGTTCGTCTTTATGTTTCAGTTTTATTAAAGCATCAAGCGGAGCCAAATCACCATCCATACTATAAACAGATTCGACTATAATTACTATATGTCGGAAATCCGAACCTTTGTTTGCTATGATACGTTCTAAATGCTCTGTATCATTATGGCGAAAACGAACAAAGTTGGCTCCACAGGTACGAAGTCCGTCGATGGCTGAAGCATGTATGAGTTTGTCAGCTACGAAAAGAGTTGAGGGAAGGTTAAGTGCGCCGATACACCCTACGTTGGCATGATAGCCCGAATTGAATACCAACGCCGGACGCCGGTAGAGTTTCTCGAGTTTGTCTTCAAGAAGAATATGATGATGCTGACGCCGTGATAGCAACCGTGAAGCTGAAGAGGTCATAGCAGCATCAGGAAAGCGGTGCAGAAACTCATCGTGCCATTCATCGGAACGCTGTCCGAGACCTAGATAATCGTTTGAGCACAGGTCCGTCATATCCGGACGACCCTGTGCAGGTATAGCGCGGCAGCGGTTTTCGACTGCTAATTCGGTGAGTAAAATATCGAGTTCTGTATCAAGCATTAGGAGTATAGCTTATACCGTTGGTTTCGGCTATGATAGAGAGTAAAGCATCGCATAGTCGTTCCACCTGACTGTCAGAAACAGCGAGGAATGGAGGCATGATATAGGCATTACGTCCGAAAGGACGTATCCATACTCCTTCTCTGACACAAAGACGCTGGAATTCTGCCAGGTCTACATCATGGTCAAGTTCCACAACGCCTATTGCACCGAGTACTCTTACATCGTGTACAAAAGGCCATGAAGCCGCAGGAGCCAAGTGCCGGCGCATAATTGCTTCGATCTCAGCTACTCTCTTTTGCCATGGTTGAGAGAGCAGAAGCTTTAACGAAGTCACGGCTACGGCACAGGCCAACGGATTGGCCATGAAGGTAGGTCCATGCATCATGACATGAGCATCACTGTTGGCAATCATATCGGCTACTTTAGCTGTAGTAGCTACGGCCGAGAAGGTCATATAGCCGCCGGTGATAGCTTTTCCGATAAGCATTATGTCGGGTTCGACGCCGGCATGTTCCCATGCAAAAAGACGTCCGGTACGGCCGAATCCTGTAGCAATCTCATCGAAAATAAGTAATATACCGAGTCTGTCACACAGACTACGCAGCTCACGCAGATACTGCGGATGATAGAAACGCATACCGCCGGCACCCTGTACTATGGGTTCAAGTATAACACCGGCTAAAGTGTCGGCATTTTCTTCAAGTAACCGGCGCATAGATTCGAAATCGGCAGGGTCCCATTCAGTACCGAAAGCACAATGCGGCTCATCGGCAAAGAAACGTACAGGTAGCGCCGGACCGAAAGCCGAGTGCATACCGGTGACAGGGTCGCATACGGACATAGCATTCCACGTATCGCCATGGTAACCGCGACGTATTGTGGCGAAATTAGTACGATGCGGATTGTTCTGAGCCTGCACAGCCATTTTCAGAGCTACTTCAGTAGCCACCGAACCGGAATCGGCATAAAATATGTGCTGCATAGAAGGGGGAAGTACCTTCAGTAGCATACGACCCAGCTCTATGGCCGGCTCATGGGTAAGACCGCCGAACATAACATGGCTCATCTTATCAAGCTGTTGTCGGGCAGCCTCATTAAGCGTAGGATTATTATAACCGTGTATCACACACCACCATGAGGACATACCGTCAATAAGTTCAGTCCCATCGGCTAATGTTATAACCGCCCCGTCGGCATAATCTACTTTATAAGTAGGCAGGGGATTGTGGGTTGAGGTGTAAGGATGCCACAGATGAACGTGGTCGAATTGGTCAAAATTAGGATTATCGTGTTGCATGGCATTATTAAACAAATTAAAGACGCATATAAAGTAACCACAGACTCATACCGGGTCAACATCATAATATATCACAGCCGATTTTAGCCGTGAGTCAGAAGCAAGCGAGGCTGTGACCGAGCGCAACAGGTCTTTAACCTTACGCATTGAAGCATTGGCTTCGACTTTAAGCATTATGGACTGTAGAAACCATGTCGCTACGCGACTGACCAGAGGTTTTTCAGGGCCGAGCACACGTTCGCCGAATACCTTACGCAGCGCAAGAGTATATGTGACAGCCAAGGCATCTACAG
>CAMWKC010000340.1 GCA_947174735.1 uncultured Porphyromonadaceae bacterium | reverse complement strand
CTGTATAGGATTACGTTCAGCCTCGGCAAAATAGACCACAAGGTCAGGGAAGGCCTCACGTATGATACGCGAGAAGATGCGCTGTGCGCACAGCTCACTCTCGTAGTGACCCATATCGGCTATGAGCAGGTCGAGTCCGTAGGTAGTAAAATCATGATACTTGACATCGCCTGTGACGTATGCGTCGGCGCCGGCGTTGAGTGCCTGACGTATGAATAACGCTCCCGAACCTCCGCATACAGCTACCTTGCGTATGACAAGCTGCGGCGACTGGGCCGAGAACCTCAGGGCTCTGACACCGAATGCTTCTTTGACTTTACGCAGAAATTCCATTTTCGGTACCGGAGCTATATCACCTATGACACCGAGCCCTTTATCGGGTGTCTTGGCGTTAGGTACGAGGACCTGCAGGTTGTACAGTTTCAGAATGTGGGCTATCTCATAGCTGACTCCCTCCCAGGCTGCATCGAGATTGGTATGGGCGGCGTAAATGGCTATGTTGGAGCGTAAGGCTTTGATAACGATACGCTGTGTAGCTGTGCGTCCGGTTATCTGTTTTATACCTCCGAATAGCAGCGGGTGATGAGAGATGATAAGATTGCAGTGGCGTTCTATAGCTTCGGCAAGTATGTCTTCGGTGACGTCGAGACAAAGCAGAGCAGCCGACACAGCCATGTCGGGATTGCCGAGTTGCAGACCGGAGTTATCGTAATTTTCCTGCAGTTCGCACGGAGCGAAGGCCTCAATAGTCGAGGCTATGTCTTTGACAGTTATCATTTATCTTTATCTGCCTTGAGGGGCTTTAGTTCGAGCTGAAGCTCGTCGAGCTGCGCCGTGTCGATGGGCGAGGGCGACTCGTTCATGACATCGCGGCCCGAATTGTTCTTGGGGAATGCGATGACGTCGCGTATGGTGTCAAGACCGGCAAGTATCGACACAAACCGGTCGAAACCGAGTGCGAGACCGCCGTGAGGAGGTGCGCCATACTGGAAGGCGTTCATAAGGAATCCGAACTGCTCATGGGCTCGCTCGGGAGTAAAGCCTAACAGTTCGAACATTTCGTCCTGCAGCTCGGCATCGTGTATTCTTATCGAACCACCGCCGAGTTCAGTACCGTTTACTACTATATCGTATGCTGTGGCACGTACGTTGCCTGTATCGGTGCGCAGCATAGGTATGTCTTCAGGATTAGGTGAAGTGAAGGGATGGTGCATAGCGTAGAAACGCTGAGTTTCCTCATCCCATTCGAAGAGGGGGAAATCTATTACCCACAAAGGAGCAAATACGTTTTTGTCACGCAGTCCGAGACGATTGCCCATTTCCAGACGCAATTCGCAGAGCTGTTTGCGTGTCTTCATAGCCTCGCCGGTCATGATAAGCAACAGATCGCCGGGTTTGGCGTCCATACGTTCGCCCCATGCGCGCAGTTCATCTTCGGTATAGAATTTACCTACTGAGCTCTTGATTGAGCCGTCTGGTTCGAATTTAACCCATATCAGGCCTTTGGCACCTACCTGCGGACGTTTTACAAAATTGGTGAGTTCATCGAGCTGTTTGCGTGTATAAGAGGCACAGCCGGGTGCACATATTCCTACAGTGAGGTCAGCGTCATCAACTACTCCGAAACCTTTGCCTTTGGCTATGTCGGTAAGTTCGACGAAAGGCATACCGAACCGGATATCGGGTTTGTCACTACCGTATTTCTCCATAGCGTCCTTCCATGTCATACGGGGGAAAGGTTCTGTAAAGTCGATTCCCTTGACATATTTAAAGATATGTTTTACGAGACCTTCAAACATCCGTATCACATCTTCCTGTTCCACGAAACTCATCTCACAGTCAATCTGAGTGAATTCAGGCTGGCGGTCGGCACGCAGGTCCTCGTCGCGGAAACACTTTGCTATCTGGAAGTAACGGTCGTAACCGCTTACCATAAGAAGTTGCTTAAAAAGCTGCGGACTCTGAGGCAGAGCATAAAATTCACCGGGATTCATACGTGACGGTACTACAAAGTCACGTGCGCCTTCAGG
Organism: uncultured Porphyromonadaceae bacterium; assembly: GCA_947174735.1. Taxonomy (GTDB): domain Bacteria; phylum Bacteroidota; class Bacteroidia; order Bacteroidales; family Muribaculaceae; genus Lepagella. Next base: position 842 of record CAMWKC010000340.1, on the reverse strand, counting down.
AGTCGATTTGACAAGGATTGGTGTCTCGATTTCAAGGAAGCCTTCAGAGTCGAGATAACGACGTATCTCAAAAGCCATTTTATGACGTAACTCGAGATTGCGGCGTACATTAGGACGACGCAGATCAAGATAGCGGTATTTCATGCGTAGGTCGTCACCACCGTCAGTATTCTCCTCGATAGTGAAGGGAGGCACTTTCGAACGGTTAAGCACTTTAAGCTCATCGGCGAAAATCTCGATGTCGCCTGTGGGATTTTTTGCATTTTTGCTGGCACGCTCTTCGACACGGCCTTTAATCTGCACCACGAACTCACGGCCGAGGTTATTGGCGGCCTCCCAAAGTTCGGGATTACGTTCCTGATCAAACACTACCTGAGTGATGCCGTAACGGTCGCGGACATCAACAAAAGTCATACCGCCCATTTTACGTGTGCGCTGCACCCAGCCGGCTATCTTTGCTTCGGTGCCCGCGTCGGTGAGTCTCAGCTCGCCGCATGTCCTGTCTCTATACATGGTGTAAGTATATGATACTCTACAGTTTATATGACGCATAACACCACGGGCGACATCATTGGTCGTCCGTGGTACGTGCTTAAAGTGCAAAGATAGCTATTTTTTGTAATCTATGCAATATGATTTTCTTTCTGTTTTATAAGCCTTACATTGCTGCATACTCCAGAATAGTAGGGCTCTCTATATCCATGCCGTATTCACGTCCGAAACGCAGGATAGCCCGTGCTAACTTTGGCTTCAGTTCTTCGGGACAGTAACGGAAATAAGCTTCAGCAGCGCGTACATGCGCAGCATCAGGCATAGGATATTCTCTGCGCTCGGGCAGACCA
>CAMWKC010000339.1 GCA_947174735.1 uncultured Porphyromonadaceae bacterium | reverse complement strand
ATTATTACGATGACACCAAGGGGCGTCCAGAGTGTGACGCGCAGAACGGTTGACACGAACAGGACTATCCTTCAACCGAAGGTGTAAATCTTATTATCAGTACAACTGAAGGTAAAGTGCTTAAAGTTCACAACGAAGACGGTTCTGTGAATTACGATGTTTCTAACAATGCACTGAAACTATATCTTTCAAGCTTCGATTGGGGCTGGGGTGGTCCTGCCGAATACACTTACACTATTAAGACGTTCGACGAAGCATCTTTCCGTCCTAACACAGTAAAAGTAACTCTCGATAATCCTAATGGAATCCGCATGACTCTTCGCGGCGGCAGCGTAATCAACGTCGAGCAGACAGAGTATGAAATACCTTTCAACGAAGAATATGAAGACATGCTGACTATCCGTACGGCTAATACTGAAGACCTTATCTACAAAATTACTGCCAACGGTGAGGAAGTTATTAAGGAAGGCCTTCAATATAATATCCCCCTCGTTGACCGCAGCGATATTGACGACATCAAATATATCACAGAAATTGTAGTCACTCAGGATTTCCCCGAAGATTTATTATGCACCATTAAGTTTGTATTCACAAACGGTGACCCCGGCTGTGTTACCTCAGTAACATATGACGAAATTCCTGTAGAGAATTTTGCGGCTGAAGAGGGCTTCCAGGTTCATCCGGGTAAGAATCTCTATGTTACTTTCAACCGTGAGCAGTACAAGATGGTTTCATATCAGAAGAATGATGATGATCCATACGAATCATCTTATATCTCAATTGTGTCTCAGCCCATCAGCTCTGACTTCACATTGACAGTTACTGCTGAAAAATACAATGTTTACGATGCTATCCTTGTAATTGAAGACCCTGCTACAGTCAAAGTGGAGACTTCTTCTTATCCTTCAACAGAGTTAGAGCTCGTAGCCGGTGAAAACGTAGTAACATTCACAGATGCGATGTATGCTAATGAATTAAAAATCACAGCTCGTGATGGCAATGAAATAGCTCGCATTTATGACGCAACTTATGACAACGAAGTGACTATCAGCACTTGGGGTCCGACCACAACTATTTATCTGAAAGAAAATTCACGATTTGAGATTTCAACCAACAAGATTATCCGCGATAAGAATCTCGCATTCTATGTAGACGATCTTTCGGGTCTATATTACGGTGTTACATTCAGCCGCGGCGGTTCTGCTATTACAGCTCAAGCAGGCTATAATCTCGTTGATTACCGTGACGCTGACGGTAGCATAACCATCAACGCATCATATGCTCCAAGCACAAGCAAATACTATCTGAATGGAAATCTTCTCGACGTAACATATTTCAGCTATTATACCTTCACTCCGAAGGATAATGATGTTGTCAAATTGTTCTACGTTCCCGAAAACGCTATCGAGCACACTGTAACATTCGACATGGTTGAAGGTACACTTGATGGCTATGAAGTTAAGAAAGACATCCTTGCTGCTGTTGACCCGACTCAGCCTGTAAGTGCTGTCGGCAAGACCCAGTTCACTATTTCTCCCGTTTCACGCGAAGGCTCTGACCTCACAGTGACTATAGGCGATGAAAACGTCGAAGCTGTCGACGGTGTTTACACATTCGAAACCGAAGGCGACACCACCGTTAAGGTTACCAAAGCTACCTCAGGCATTGAAAACGTAATCTGCGGCGAAAACGGTACTGCTGATATTTACAATCTCCAGGGCATCCGCGTTGCCCGTCAGGCTAAAGCTACCGAAGTCAACGCTCTTCCTGCAGGAATCTACGTTGTAAACGGCCAGAAAGTTATCGTGAAGTAATTTTTAGCGTAAGCTAAGTCCTATAATTGGGATTTATTCAGTAAATTTGTGGTGCTATTCCACAGATTTCTGAATAAATCCCATTTTTTTATACAAATCCGCATATGAAAGTCATAGATTATATACGACAAAGCGATAAACCGTTATTCTCGTTTGAAATCCTGCCGCCACTCAAAGGCAACAGTATCTATAAGGTCTATCACATTATAGACAAGCTTACAGAATTTGACCCTAAGTTTATAAATATAACTTCCCACCACAGCGAATCTGTCTACATGCCTCAGCCTGACGGACTGCATCGCAAAGTTAGTGTACGCCGCCGTCCCGGCACGGTAGCTGTAGCTGCTGCTATTAAATATAAATACGGTATTATACCGGTGCCTCATATCATTTGCAAGGGATTCTCAAAAGAAGAAACAGAATATGCCCTACTCGACTTGAATTTTCTCGGCATCGACAACCTATTCGTTGTCAGAGGTGATACAAAAAATGACGACCCACTATGGTCTGACTCCAATCTCTACAACTCCCATGCTACCGACCTACAGAAACAGATTAATGAATTTAACGAAGGTCGAGGACTCGACGGCATGCACGTAGAGGGCATCGAAACAAAGTTCAGCTATGGCATGGCGTGCTATCCCGAGAAGCATGAGGAAGCGCCCAACATGGATTCTGACATCCATTTTCTTAAGCAAAAAGTTGCCGCCGGCGCTGATTACCTGATTACGCAAATGTTTTTTGACAACGAGAAATCCTATAGCTTCGTGGAGCGATGCCGACGGGAAGGCATAATGGTGCCTATAATACCGGGACTGAAGCCTATTACCCGTAAGGGGCAGCTTTCTGTGTTGCCAAAAGTATTCCGTTCTGATATACCTGAGGAATTAGCATCTAAACTCCGCAACGCAGCCGACGATAAGGAAGCGAGCCGCATCGGTATTGATTGGGGTGTGCGCCAATGCCAGGACCTTATAGATCACGGTGCGCCAGGCATACATTTCTACACCATGCACGCTGCCAACAGTGTCCGCGAAATCGCCCGAGCGATATATAAATA
>CAMWKC010000338.1 GCA_947174735.1 uncultured Porphyromonadaceae bacterium | reverse complement strand
GTGTATATAGGTCGCGGCGTACAAATCATGGAGGGAGCTTCGCTACGCGGTCCTTTGGCTGTGTGTGATAATTCCAAAGTTAAGATGGGAGCGCGTATCTACGGAGGCACGACTTTCGGTCCTTATTGTAAAGTAGGTGGTGAAATAGATAATACTGTTATATTCGGTTACAGTAATAAGGCTCATGACGGTTATCTCGGTAATGCCGTGATAGGAGAATGGTGTAATATCGGTGCTGGTACCAATGCTTCCAATCTTAAAAATGATTACAGTAAAATAAGAATCTGGAACTATGCCACTCATTCGTTTATGCGTACTGATTTACAGTTTTGCGGCCTCATTATGGGAGATCACTCCAAAGCCGGTATCAATTGTATGTTCAATACCGCTACAGTGGTAGGAGTAGGGTGTAATATACACGGAGCCGGCTTTCCGAGAGTTTTTATACCGAGTTTCTCTGAAGGGTCGGCTACAGCAGGCTTCAGCGATGTTACTATGAAAAAATTCTGTGATATAGCCGAACGAGTGATGCAGCGTCGCGACAAACATCTCGATGAGCGGGACCGACATATATTCGAGTGTATACGTGAGGTTGCAAGCCGGTATAAATAGCATGATGATACACTAAAACAGAAGGCCGGTTGGTAAAAATAGTTAATACGGCATAAAAAATGTTCGGGAGTATTGTGTAAAACCCTAAGATTTAGTAACTTTGCAGTGCCTTAAGAGGAGACTCGCTTCGGTTAAGTGACTAAGTGGCTGTATGACAGTGGCTTAGTACGCTTTGCGGTGTTTACGGAATCTGCTTTTGAGGTAATGCCGCAAGGCTTCGAAGTCTTACGGAAACATATCCAGGCAAAAGAACTGAACCAAATAAAGTAACAAACAAAACTAAGAATGCCTACAATTCAGCAGTTAGTAAGAAAAGGACGCGTGGCTCTTAAAGATAAGAGCAAGTCTCCGGCTCTGGACTCATGTCCTCAGCGCCGTGGCGTGTGTGTGCGTGTCTACACGACAACCCCTAAGAAGCCTAACTCGGCAATGCGTAAGGTTGCCCGTGTACGCCTCACCAACGGCAAAGAGGTGAACTCCTATATACCCGGCGAGGGCCACAACCTGCAGGAACACTCGATTGTGATGGTACGCGGCGGTCGTGTTAAAGACCTTCCCGGTGTACGTTATCACATCGTGCGCGGCACGCTTGACACCGCCGGTGTACAGGGCCGCACCCAGCGTCGTTCTAAGTACGGTGCTAAGCGTCCTAAGGCAGCCAAGAAGAAATAAGGGGTCTGCCGCAAGAGAGTAAAATCAAAACGCAGGCTGCGCGGGCCGCAGCCATCAAGTAACACAATTCAAAGTACACTTGTTTTTGATTTCACTGGCTGACCCAAGGTTGAGTAAACGCGAGGCGAGAGCGCCGGGCGTTGAAGAGCAGAGCACGGCACGCCGGCCCTGAACGCAGGGCGGCAACGGGGAGCGGAGCCGTCCAAGTGCAGCCGAGACAAAAACATTAAACAAACAGCAATGAGAAAAGCTAAGCCAAAGAAGCACGTCATACTGCCCGATCCCGTCTTTCATGACGTAAAGGTGACCAAGTTTGTGAATCACCTGATGTATGACGGCAAGAAAAATACAGCTTACACTATCTTCTACACCGCACTTGAGACTGTGAAGTCCAAGCTGCCTAACGAGGAGAAAAGCGCACTCGAGATCTGGAAGAAAGCTCTTGAGAATGTGACTCCTCAGGTAGAGGTAAAGTCACGTCGCGTCGGTGGCGCCACCTTCCAGGTGCCTACCGAAATCCGCGCTGACCGTAAGGAATCGATATCAATGAAAAATCTCATCATCTATGCCCGTAAGCGCGGAGGTAAGACTATGGCCGATAAGCTGGCCGCTGAAATTGTCGATGCCTTCAATGACCAGGGTGGTGCCTTCAAACGTAAAGAAGATATGCACCGCATGGCTGAGGCTAACCGTGCTTTCGCACACTTCAGATTCTAATTTTGAGATTTCAACACTACAATGGCAAAACACGACGATCTTAAGCTCACCAGAAATATTGGCATCATGGCTCACATCGATGCCGGCAAAACCACTACTTCGGAGCGTATTCTGTTCTACACCGGCCTGACTCATAAACTCGGCGAGGTGCACGACGGTGCCGCTACCATGGACTGGATGGAGCAGGAGCAGGAGCGTGGCATTACTATCACTTCGGCAGCCACCACCACGTTCTGGAACTATGATGGCAATAAATACAAAATCAATCTTATTGACACTCCGGGACACGTTGACTTTACCGTAGAGGTAGAACGTTCGCTTCGTGTGCTCGACGGTGCTGTGGCTACTTTCTGCGCCGTAGGCGGTGTAGAGCCTCAGAGTGAGACCGTATGGCGTCAGGCTGATAAGTACAATGTGCCTCGTATCGGTTATGTCAACAAGATGGACCGTTCGGGTGCTAACTTCTTTGAAGTTGTGCGTCAGGTACGCGAAGTGCTGGGTGCCCATCCACTGCCAATCCAGATACCTATCGGTGCCGAGGAGACTTTCAAGGGGGTAGTAGACCTTATCACTATGAAAGCTCTGTTCTGGCATGACGAGAGCATGGGCGCCGAGTACAGCGTAGCTGAGATTCCGGCTAATCTGCGTGATGAAGCCGAAGAGTACCGCGACAAAATGCTTGAGACTCTGGCTGAGTATGACGACGTGCTGATGGAAAAATATTTCGACGATCCTGACACAATCACTCACGAGGAGATTCGCAGTGCAATCCGTAAGGCCACTCTGGCCATGGAAGTGAATCCCATGATATGCGGTTCGTCGTTTAAGAATAAAGGTGTTCAGACTCTGCTTGATGCTGTCTGCGCCTATCTACCTTCGC
>CAMWKC010000337.1 GCA_947174735.1 uncultured Porphyromonadaceae bacterium | reverse complement strand
CTATGCGTCCTGAAGAAGTACGCATCTCTGTCTTGACGTACAGACCCATAAGATGGAAAAGCATCAGACACAGATTCTGATAATGGACCTCGTAGTCGGGAGCACGCTTCTCACCCACTTTCGGCACCTGATCGTAAGGAATACTACCAAAGAAACTCTTCATCTGCTTCATAAATCCTTCGGCATCGCCGTTGCGGACAGCCATAACAAAGGATTGTATCCTGAATTCACTTCTTTCTGCCGGCGGCAAAGCGTATATTGGCAGCAGCCAGTCATACAGTCCTTCACGTACCTCTTCATTCGGTATGCCGAGACTATAACTTCTGAATTCTTCATTATAATCCTTGATAGTAAGATAACCGGATTGGAAGAACATTGGTATGGGGTCTGTACGCCATGTATCGACATCGAGAAGCTCACGTTCGGTACGTACCTCACCGTCGAGGTTGGCTATACGGTAGTCCTTAGACTGAAGCATCTTCACTAACAGGGTAGGAGTACCTGTACGGAACCAGTAACGTCCGAAGTTCTTTTCGACTATAGCCGACATCACGCTGAAAAGATTGTATACTCTCTCTTTACGGCTGCTGAAACGGTAGCCGTCGTAATCTTTCCGAAGCTGGGCTGCACATTCTTCTACAGTTAAGCCATTAGTCTGTGCTAGCGGTTCTATGTGCGGCAGCAAATAATGTTCTAATTCTTCATCTGTAGCACCGCATATAGAGTTATAATCCGGGCTGAGTGTTATATCCCGGATATTGTTAAGGTCACTGAATACTCCGACATGACCGAACTTTGTCACTCCCGTGAGAAAGGCGAACTTGACGTAACGGTCACACGGTTTCATGGTACCATAAAACGCCTTCAGCTGTTTTCGGAAAGCTTCCTGCAAGTCCGGCTTCTCCAGAGTGTCTTCGAGCGGAAGGTCATACTCGTCCACAAGAACCACCACACGTTCTCCCGTCTGCTCGAAAGCTGCACGCAGTACATTGGCAAAACGTTCCTCGGGAGAACGGTCTCTTTTAGAACAGCAATAAGTAGCTTCCCAGATTTCAAGATAAGAGTTAAAATGCTCCACAAGATGCTCTGCTTCCATATATTTCTTACCGTTCAGACTCAGTCTTAGTACCGGATAGCATTTCCATTCCTTTTCGACAGCAGCAATGTCAAGACCTTCAAATAGTTCACGCTGTCCCGTGAAGTATGCCTCAAGAGTTGAAAGAAACAGACTCTTGCCGAAACGCCGCGGTCGTGACAGAAAATAATACTTACCTTTAAGAAGACGACTTATAAAACGGGTCTTGTCAACATAAAGATAACCTTCCTCCCTTATCTCCGAGAAAGTCTCAATCCCCAACGGATATTTTACAGGTGTTTCCATAATTCACTGTTTTATCTATTTGTGCGAAGTTACGAAAAATTTTCCTCATTACATAAATCACCTTCATTCTCATCCCTCGTTAAATAGGTTATATACTGTAAATCTCACTGTCTGATATTATCCTCTTATTACTTTCCAGTCGCGCAGAGTACGTGTGCGCGGGGAGAATACCGCTCCGATACGTATCACTTCCCTGTCGCCTGCCTCGTAGGGTATCGTATAACCTTTATCTTCTATCTGACGCAGAGCCTTCTTAGCTGTACCGCGTACTTTCAGTTCGATGATATAGACATAGCGCGGTGTCTCGACAAGCACGTCTATGCGTCCTGAAGATGTGTGCATCTCCGTCCTGACGTACAGACCCATAAGATGAAACAGCATCAGACACAGATTCTGATAATGGACCTCGTAGTCGGGAGCACGTTTCTCACCCACTTTTGGTACCTGCTCGTAAGGAATACTACCAAAGAAACTCTTCATCTGCTTCATAAAGCTATCCACATCACCGTTACGAACAGCCAGAACAAAGGACTGTATTCGGAATTCACTTCTTTCCGCCGGTGGCAAAGCATATATCGGCAGAAGCCAGTCATACAGTCCCTCCCGTACCTCTTCATTCGGTATGCCGAGTGTATAACTTTTGAACTCCCTGTCATAGTCCTTGATAGTCAGATAGCCGGACTGAAAAAACATCGGTATCGGGTCACAGCGCCATGTATCAACATCAAGAAGCTCTCGCTCCGTACGTACTTCGCCGTCGAGGTTGGCTATACGGTAATCTCTGGACTGAAGCATCTTCACTAAAAGTGTAGGTGTGCCTGTACGGAACCAGTAACGTCCGAAGTTACCGTTCTTCAGCGACATCATAACACTGAAAATATTGTACACCCGTTCTTCACGGCTGCTGAAGCGGTAGCCGTCATAATTATATCGTAACTGAGTGATATAATTCCCACGCTTCTCCTTTGGTGTCGTTAAGCCGATAATAGGCAACAGATAGCGTTCCAATTCATACTCAGTGATACCACAGATTGAATTATATTCTTCCCTTAGTGTAATATCTATAATATTGTTGAGGTTATGGCAACGACCTATACGCACGAATGCAGTTACGCTTGTTATAAAGGCAAACCGTATATATCGGTCACAAGGTTTCATTACACCGTAGAAGGCTTCTAATGTCTGCCGGAATTTATTTTGCAATTCCGGATTGTCAATTGTATTTTCAAGCGGTAGGTCAGCATCGTCTATTAATACCACCACACGCTTACCGGTCTGCTCGAATGCTGCCCGCAATACACTGGCAAAACGTAGTGAGGAGGCAATATCTTTAGTCTTCACCCCGTAGACTTTCTCCCATTCTCTCAGCTGTTGGTCAAGTTTTTGTCGGAGATGTCCCTCACATTTGTATTCCTGTCCGTTCAGGCTCAGTTTCAATACCGGATATTTCTTCCAATCCTTCTCCACAGCGGCAATGGTAAGACCCTCGAACAGCTCACGCCGGCCCGTGA
>CAMWKC010000336.1 GCA_947174735.1 uncultured Porphyromonadaceae bacterium | reverse complement strand
GTTGTGACGGTTGATGTTGTAGTTGGCACCGGCTTTGATTGTACCGCCCATAAAGTTGAGAGCGTCCGACTTAGCGTGGGCATCATCATAATAGAAATGGTCAATACGCTGATAACCTGTGTTGCTCAACGAACCGGACAGTATAGTAGTCAGTGCGCCTTCAAGAGCCTTGTATTCGGCTTGAGCATAGACACCTTCCTGATGAGTGTGACCGTTATAGTTACGGTAAACAATATCACCGACGCCTAATTTTTCATAAACCCAGTTGGGGTCAAGAGCAGCAGCGTTGTTAGCGGCATTTACGTTTTTACGGTCGGAGTCGTCCATGTAATACTCACCGCTATAGAGGTCTATGATTTTGTTGTTGTGATGGCCTACATAGTAGCGGAAGTCGATACCGCCTGTAAGAGTAAGAGTATTCTGTATTACCTCGTTCTTATAGGTAGATACAAGACCATACCATTCATGGTTATTATTGCTTTCCGACATCACCATATTCGAACCTGTTGTCGAAGCGGCGTTCATGTCCTGTATGGCACCGTAGTCGAAAGTACCGTCGGGACGACGGAAAAGAGTTTCAAGAATACCGTTGTTTGCACCGTACCAGCTACTGTAAGTAATGGACTTACCCTCGTATGTGCCGCGGCCCTGACCGGAATAACCACCACCGGTAGCAAGTGATACATAAGCGGCAGTAGAAAGTGAAGAACGTTCGTTAATCTGCCAGATATGGTTGAGTGAGATAATGGGTTTGTGATACTGGTAGCGATTGGAAGTACGCTGGCGACCTTCGTTATCAAAACCGTAGACAGGGTTGTAACGGTATTGACTTTCACCATTCATATACTGTTTTACTTCCTGCCATCCTTCGACAGTAAGACCGTTGGCATTATTACGCTGGTTATGCCACTGTGGAGCACCGAAGGCAGTCAGTGAAAGCTGATGATTATCGCCTATTTTCTTTGATACGTTAGCAAAGTAGTTCCATGATTCATACTGTGTGCCCTGGATATAACCTTCGCCCCATTTACGGCTACCGAGTATGGTTATGGCCCAGCCGTTATCCATAAGACCGGTCGAGAGTGAGAAGCCGACGTTGTTCATACCGTCGTTACCGATGCCGTACCACATTTTACCACCTTTCTTGGCGTCGAGGCTGTGGGTAGTGATATTGATGGTACCGCCTACCGAGGGAGCCGAAAGCAGCGAGGCACCGAGACCGCGCTGAGTCTGCATATTGGAAGTGACATCTGAAAGACCAGCGAAGTTAGACCAGTAGATACCGCCCCATTCCATATCGTTCATGGGGATACCGTTTACCACGACAGCAACATTGGCAGCCTGGAAACCACGCATATTGATTTTTGCGTCGCCGAAACCGCCTCCGGACGGGGTAGCCCATACGCCGGGAGTGGTTTTAAGTACTTCGGGAAGTTCCTGATTACCGAGTTTAGCCTCGATTTCTCCGGCTGTGAGTTCGGAGATAGCCACAGGAGTCTCACGGGTGCGGGCTATCGACTGAGTGACCACGACGTCTTGCAACATCTTGCTGTCAGGCTTCATGGTAATGATACCCATGTTTGCCTGAGCCGGCAGATTGAGTGGCGAATAGCCTACATAAGTAAAGGACAGTTCTTTTGTACCTTTGGGTACTTTAAGGTCGAACATGCCGTCGAGATCAGTCGGAGTAGCAGCAGAAGTGCCCTTGACTGAGACGGTCACGCCGATGAGAGGTTCTCCGGTCTCATCTACGACCGTACCGCGGCAGTTAAGCATCTGCTGGGCGAAGCCTGTTGCAAATGTCATGACAGCCACGGCTAAGAGTAGGAATCTCTTCATACGTAGTGTTGGGTTAAGTTGGAAAGTAGTTAGTAATTATTATCGCTGCAAATTTAGTTATTTATTATGAACTTACAAAGTCTGAAGCAAAAGTAACTCTGCTAAGTCGGACTGATTATGAAAGCCAAGATAAAAGACTGACGTACCTCTTGGTTGAGGAGACATCAGTCTTTTATCTTGGCTTTAGTTTTTATATAGCTGTGCAAGCTTTTTATTTCGGCGGAAGATTAGTCTTCTGCAGCGATTATTTCGGCTTCTTCAGCAGACTTATCAGGATTAATGTTGGGCAATTCAAGGCCAAGTCCACGCTTGCGGTCTATAAACTTGAGAATGATACCGATAATAAGGGCGGCGGCACCGAGTGAGGCGAGCATAACCAGAGGCCAGGTGTAGTTATAGCTTATCGAGGCTTGTTCGGGAGTCATGGTGCCGTTGGCAAGACCTTCCACTATCTGCGGGTTGGTGTTGTCAAGCACTTTACCGATAAGCAGCGGGAAAAGCCAGAGACCTATATTCTGAATCCAGAAAATGAGAGCATAGGCCGAACCGATAATTTTTGCGTCTACAAGCTTAGGTACGCTGGGCCAAAGTGATGCAGGCACAAGAGAGAATGAAGCTCCAAGCACCAGAATAGTCGCATACGCCACTACAACACCGGCTACAGGACTGTTTTTGAATATTGGCAAAATAAAAGCGAATGTGAGGTGGCAGATGATGAGCAGCAGAGAACCGAACACAAGCATCGAAGCTGCCTTGCCTTTATAATCGACGTAATTACCGAGAATAGGAGTGATGCCTACAGCGAGTAATGGGAACACAGCAAATATGGCGCTGGCCGACTGACGCATATAGCCCATGTAGCAGTATATAATCAGACCTACGATAGCTACGCTGAGTGAAGCTATTTTTGTTGAGCGGTTTTTGGAGAAGTTGCTGGCAAAAGCACTCATAGCAATAATAATCATGATGATATACTGAATGGTTGCAACAGCGTCTGTAGCCCAGAAAGAATCGGGGGCAACATCCGTGAAGGACAGGTTACACTGCAACATGTTGACGGCATACTTC
>CAMWKC010000335.1 GCA_947174735.1 uncultured Porphyromonadaceae bacterium | reverse complement strand
GATTATTGTAATGTGTTCCTATACGCGGATCAAGACCCACACCCTCTATGATAGCTCGTGCGTCCAGACCCTTTACCTCGGCATAGGTATCGAGTTCGTTGAAATAGCTTACCCTCAGTGCAAGATACGTGTTAGCGAACAGCTTGACCGCCTCGGCCTCTTTCATACCCATATACAGGGTCTCTATATCCTTCTTCTCCGCTCCCTGCTTCAGCAACTCCGCAAACGTATGGGCAGCCTCGCTCATACGCTCTATATCCGTCACAGCTCTAATTGCAGCGTTTTCCTCCTCAAAACGCTCATCATCTATTATCTTCGGGATTCCCGCTATAATGCGGCTCGGATAAAGATTGTCATACAAAGCCTTTGATTCGCGCAGGAATTCAGGAAAGAACAGCAGATTGAACTCCTTTACTCCTTTCGCAGCATATCTCACATAAAGACTCCGACAGTAACCCACCGGAATAGTCGACTTAATGACCATCACAGCTCCCGGATTAACCGACAGTACAAGGTCTATCACATCCTCTATATGATGTGTGTCGAAGTAATTTGTCTGCGGGTCATAGTTCGTCGGTGCGGCTATCACCACAAAGTCAGCATTACGGTACGCTGCCGCTCCGTCAAGTGTTGCCCGCAAATCCAGATTCTTTTCAAAAAGATACTTCTCTATATATTCGTCCTGTATAGTTGATACCCGTCGATTTATCTTCTCTACTTTCTCCGGTATCACATCCACCGCTGTAACACGGTTATGCTGCGCTAACAAGGTTGCTATCGACAGTCCCACATAGCCTGTACCGGCTACAGCTATATTACATTTCTCCATTACTTTTTCTTCAACTGGATTACAGATTGTAGTATTCCTTAAACCACGCCACCGTCCGGTCTATACCCTCCTGCAGATCAGTATCCGGTCTGAAGCCTGTAGCCTCAGCAAGTGCCGACGAGTCAGCATACGTCTGATAGACATCCCCTGCCTGCATAGGTAAAAACTCCTTCCGTGCTTCACGACCTATGGCCTTCTCTATACACGATATATAATCCATCAGACGTGTCGGACGCTGATTGCCGATATTATACACTCTGTAAGGTGCTGGCGACGTTGCCGGGTCAGGATTTTCCCCGTCCCAGTCCGGATTTCCCTGCGGTATGACATCCGTGATACGCACTATGCCCTCTACTATATCATCAATATAAGTAAAGTCGCGTAGCATATCTCCGTTATTGAACACTTTTATCGGACGATCATGGAGAATGGCGTCCATAAACAGGAACGGCGACATATCCGGTCTTCCCCAAGGACCGTAAACAGTAAAGAAGCGAAGTCCAGTAGTAGGCAGTCCGTAAAGCTGCGAATAGGCATGTGCCATCAACTCGTTACTCTTTTTCGTAGCAGCATAAAGACTAACCGGATGCGCTATGCCGTGATGCTCAGAAAACGGTACCTGTCCGTTCAGGCCGTATACACTCGACGACGAAGCATACACAAGATGCTTCACTCCGTTGTTGCGACACCCCTCCAAAACGTTTATGAATCCATCGATATTACTCTCTATATAAGCATGGGGATTAGTGATGGAATATCTTACTCCCGCCTGTGCACCGAGATTGATAACCACGTCGAACTCTCCGTTGGTAAACAGCATCTGCATCGCCTGAGTATCCTCAAGGTTCATACGGATAAAACTCAACCCCTCATAACACTCGGACTGTGTGAACTTATACCATCCTATTGCCTCCTTCCTGATACCGAGTTCCGAAAGCCTTCCATATTTTAATTCCGGATTATAATAGTCATTGATATTATCAAGTCCTACAATTTCTTCACCCCGTTCAACAAATCTCTTACATACAGCTGAACCTATAAAACCGGCTGCTCCAGTCACAAGTATCTTCATAGTTACTTTAATTTATTAATTTTATGTTATTTATATACGCCATATTTGGCATAGATAAAGCTGTCATCAAGACATACATAACTTTTAGATACTTCAAGGAAAAAACCACAAAATTAAGGGTATAAAGGAAGTATTTCGTTTTTGAGAATATCAGTAAATTTCAGTGCCCCGACTTCATTAAGATGACTTGAATTAAAAAAATCAGCTGTTACAAACCTTTTGTCATTCATAAAATCGTAATATTCCACAGCAGAGTAAATACTACGCATAGAGTCAGCTAAGGCATGAAGTTCGGCTACACCTTCAGAAGTAGTACGTTCTATATAAGTTCTATGACAGGGCATAGTAAGTGCTATCAGACGCACACCATGATCACGGCATATACGGGCTATTTCCTTAATCTCTTTGATAAATTTTCTGTTATCATGTGCTTTAGAGGTAAATAATGGAAGATCCTCCATGTATCTTTTTACACTCAATTCCAAAGGTAGATGCTGATGACCAAGTGAATCAAAATATATCTTCTCTTTTTTCTTAGGAAAAAAGATTCTCCTTATCTTTCCCTTAGCACCATAAAAAATCTCAAAATTTATCAGAATATTCTCTCCCGGTGTATCATAGCCCCAGTATTTATACATCATATATTTTTGTCGCTCATCGATACTGGTTTTATATTGAAAATTATATCCTAACGGAATTATCACAGTTTTCAAATTCGGCATTTTAGGTATAAATTCCTTTGCTATTTCGGCATCATAATACATATTACGCCCGGGTATAGCGGTATTAAAACCACTGTCAGCAAGAGCTATCATATTTATACCGTCAGCAATATGGGAATGTCCGAGCGCAAGGATTTTTATATCCTTAAGATGATTCACAAGCCAGTCGTGTTTGTTATGATAAACCTCCTCATTCTGATATTCATCTCCGTCGTCTATTTTTCGGAGAAAATACTCCAGAGAAAGGAATATAAACCCTACTATACAGGTAAATAAAGCTATACGTATAATAAAAGTCCTCAAAAG